>JAHEZA010000085.1 GCA_023251335.1 Chitinophagaceae bacterium
TATTAGGTATCAAAGATAAAGTTTGGTTTTTTATCCGATCATATCCATTGTAAGAATCCTTAAAAAAATATTAACCAAAAAAAATAATAAGACGCAATAAAAAAATTAGAAAGTAGTTATTAAAAGCAGACGAGAAAATTGAAAAAAAGTGATTGCATTTTCTGAAATTAAAAGAAAAAGAAATTTTGAAAGATGCATTATCCACAACTCTTTTAAAAATGTTGATAAAAAAAGTAAAAATATTTTTTTAGTTAGCGAAAATTATTTTTAATATTGTGTAAGGAAATTTATTTTTCCCGTACTTACTAACCCATCCATATAACAAAGCCCGTGCATTTTTGACGGGCTTTATTATTTTAATGACCCTGCGATTATAAAAGTTTTATACTTTGATTTAAAATATAATTTTTTTGAACAACTATTTTATTGCTTATAAACCTTTTCATGTGCTTTGCCAATTCACATCTGAAGGGAATAAAAAAACACTCAAAGATTTTTTTGATGTACCCCGAAACATATATCCCGTGGGCCGTTTGGACTACGATAGCGAAGGACTGATAATACTCACTAACGATAAAAAGCTAAATCATCTTTTGTTAAATCCTGTGCACGGACATGAAAGAGAATATTGGGTTCAGGTAGAAGGACTCATTTCGCATGAAGCAATTAATAAATTAATTAATGGCATTGCTATTAATATTGATGGAAAAATGTTTCAAACAAAAAAATGTAAGGCAGAAAAATTTTTTGAAACACCTTTGGTACATCAGCGAATACCGCCTATTCGATTCAGAAAAAACCTTCCGGATAGCTGGATAAAAATAATTTTAACAGAAGGTAAAAACAGACAAGTGAGAAAAATGACTGCGGGAGCGGGTCATCCTACATTAAGATTAATAAGAACAAGAATAGAAAGTGTTACTTTAGCACAATTGCAACCGGGAGAAATGAAATCCGTATCGCAGCAGGAATTGTATAAATTGCTCAAAATTCAAAAAAGATAAATTAACGATGTTACAATCAATGACAGGCTTCGGAAGAGCAGAACAAACAATCGGTGATAAAACTTACCTCGTAGAAATAAAATCACTGAATGGCAAACAACTTGATATCAATTTGAAAATACCTGCAATCATAAAACCTTACGAATTCGACATAAGAAACCTGATACAGGAATCATTGCTTCGCGGAACTATTGAATGACTTATCGTGATAAAACAAAACGGCGCCACAAAGCCTGTTGTTATTAACACCGACCTTATCAAGGCTTATTATTTGCAAATAGAAGCGCTGTCACAGGAGTTATCTATTGATACCAATTCTGTTTTGGCAGCGCTTTTAAGATTACCCGAAGTCGTTTCTCCCAGCAATGAAGTTTTAAATGCAGACGATTGGAAAGATTTAAAAAGTGTTATTGAAGTTGCCTTGCATGAATTGAATCAACATAGGATAGAAGAAGGTAAATCATTAGAAAAGGAATTGCTTCTCCGCATAAATAATATTAATGAGCAGGAAGCACATATTTTACAATTGGAGCCGGAGCGAAGGAAAAACATGAAAAATGAACTGATAAAACTTCTTGAAGAAAACGTTGGCAAGGAAAACTATGATGCCAACCGGCTGGAGCAGGAACTGATCTACTATATTGAAAAAATTGATATCAGGGAAGAACAGGTAAGATTAAAGAATCATTGCGAATATCTTTTGTCTATCATCAGCAATGACGAAGGAACAAAAGGCAAAAAACTTTCTTTCGTAATTCAGGAAATTGGCCGCGAAATTAATACAACAGGGTCCAAGGCTTATGACTCGGACATCCAAAAATGCGTGGTTTTGATGAAAGATGAACTTGAAAAAATTAAAGAACAAACTTTCAATATTTTGTAGCTCTTTTTATGCTGATGGAAACGGATTATTTTTGCAAAAAAAATCGCTTGAAAAAATTTCTCTTTATACTTCTTGTTTCAGTAAGTTTCTTTTCATGTATCAAGATCAACCTGTTTGAAAAACAAGCTGCCTTACCTGCCCAAAGATGGTATTATTCTAACGTGCCAACATTTACTTTTCACATCGACGATACTACCTCTTTATATAACGTATATATTGTGTTGCGCCATACTGATCTTTATAACTATAATAATATCTGGCTAAGAATTGGCTCGGATTCGCCCAGTGATTCGATGCATTACCAGAATATAAATATTCCATTGGCGAATGATTCAAAAGGTTGGAGCGGAACCGGAATGGATGATATTTATGAAGTAAGACAAAATATCTCAGCAGGCCCTTTGTCCTTCAAAAAGCCTGGAGATTATACATTTTCCATAGCCCAGATCATGCGCGAAAATCCGCTGATGTATATCCTGAATATAGGAATCCGTGTTGACAAAATAAAAATGTAAAGGCATTTTCAGAGCGCAGTTTTTTCTAGTAAATTTAAATCCCGGATTTATGGCTTATGAAATCCTTAAGAATAAATTAAAGGCAAAGCCTCTCAGAATAATTTATATTTTTTACTGGTTCCTTCTCGCCTACATACTCGCCGCTCTTGTATTTTGGTACATCGCCCTTAATAATCAAACGAAAAAGATTTATGCGTTCGGGGAGCAAAGTATTAGCGCAAATGATACGCAACGTGCACAAAAAGTAAAAGAAATAGAAGCGTTCAGAGACAGGAAAACCACACAATACGCAGGGGAAGGTGTTATTTTCCTATTATTGATAATAGCCGGAGCCATCCTTATTTTCAGGCTTATAAGAAAGCAACTGAGACTGTCGCAGCAGCAGCAAAATTTAATGATGGCCATAACCCACGAACTAAAAACCCCCATCGCAGTTACCAGGCTCAACCTGGAAACAATGCAAATCAGAAAACTTGGCGAAGAGCAGAAAAAGCAATTAATAAGTAGTACCATACAGGAAGCCAATCGCCTGAACACCCTATGCAATAACATGCTTTTGACGAGCCAGATAGATGCCGGCGGATATGCGCTTACCCGCGAAAAATTTGATCTTGGTATTGTTGTAAATGATTGTGTGGAAGATTTCACAAACCGGTTCCCTTCCAGAAATATTGAAGTGGACGTAGAAGATGAGAACATGATTACGGGCGATAAGCTGTTATTACAATTAGCCATTAACAATCTTTTAGACAATGCGCTTAAATATTCAGGAAAAGACAATGTAGTTTTGATAAAAGTATTTCAAAACAATAAAAAGATATTTTTACAGGTAATAGATGAGGGAAGAGGGATTGATGCCGGCGAAAAAATAAAAATTTTTGACAAATACTTTAGGGGAATAAACACCCAGGCAAAAGGAACTGGCCTTGGGCTTTATCTTACAAAAGAAATTGTGAGGCAACATCGTGGAAGCATCACCGTAATAAATAATATTCCTCACGGGTCTGTTTTTGAAATACAATTTAAAATACCAAAATCTTAAACTTTTTAATTTTCAATACATGCCACAAAATAAACGTTCTATTTTATTAGTAGAAGACGAAGAAAATTTGCAGAACACGTTAAAGCTAAATTTTGAAATGGAAGGATATAATGTTTCTTCGGCTTACAATGGTGAAGAAGCGCTGGATGCTGTTCGGAATGAGTATTTCGACCTTATTATCCTCGACGTAATGCTTCCGGAAATAGATGGTATTACAGTATGTGAAAACATAAGATTGACGAATACCGAAATTCCGATATTAATGCTAAGCGCCAAAGACCAAAGCGCTGACCGGATTTTAGGCCTTAAAAAAGGAGCGGATGATTACGTTGCTAAGCCATTCAGCCTGGAAGAATTGTTGATAAGAGTAAGTATCTTAATTAATAAAAGTAAAAAGATATCAGCAAAAGAACCCGTTGCGGACGAGTACGGCTTTGGTAAAAACGTCATCAATTTTAAATCATTGGAAAGTACCACAAAGTCGGGTGAAAAAGTAGATCTCACCAAAAAAGAAGTCATGCTTTTAAAACTACTTATTGAGAATAAAAATGAAGTAGTAACCCGGGAAAAAATTTTGCAATCGGTATGGGGATATAATGTTTACCCCACCACCCGAACGGTTGATAATTTTATTTTAAACTTCCGTAAATATTTTGAAGAAGACAGCAGGCATCCCAAATTCTTCCATTCCATAAGAGGTATCGGATATAAATTTACAGATTCAGAAAATTAAGAATTATAAAAAATTACCTGTTGACGCCGAAACAACGCAATCTTCCAAAACAGTAAACAAATAAAAAAGAAAGATTCTTATTTAAGTTTCGTTTTCTAATAACAGGTAATACATTTTCAGGGATGATAATAACGGATTAATTCTATTCAGAAAGCAGATGTGTAAGTAGCCCGTCTCTCAACTTTGGCTCAAACCAGGTACTTTTAGGAGGCATGATATTGTTGCTGTCGGCAATATCAAACAACTGCTCAATAGTCACAGGATATATACTGAAAGCCACTTTCCATTCTTTGCTGTTTACTTTTTCTTCCAGTTCTTTCATTCCTCTAATACCGCCGATGAAATCAATTCTTGTATCTGTTCGCTGATCTTTTATTCCCAGGATTGGTTCCAATACATTGTCCTGTAAAATAGAAACATCTAAAATACTCACCGGATCTGTAGAAAAAGTTCCGTCCAACGCGGCAAGCTGATACCATTGATGATTGAGATACATGCCAAATGAATGCGCTGCATCAGGAAGATACGCTTTTGAAACTTTTGTAACTGAAAAATTCCGGTTTAGATGTTCTAAAAACTCACCTTCCGATAAACCATTAAGATCTTTTACAACCCTGTTATAATCCATTATCTTCAACTGCGACGCCGGAAACAGCGTAGATAGAAAATGACCAGCTTCTTCATTGTCGGCTAAAAGATATTTCACCTTTGCCGCCGAAGCTACGCGATGATGACCGTCCGCAATATAAGTGCAGTCCACGTCAGTCTTAAAAATTTCTGTGATTCTGTCTATTACCTTTTCATCGTTCACTACCCAAACGGTATGCTCTATACCATCATCAGCCATAAAATTATTTACAGGATTCTTATCCGCTTTCCATTTTTCTGTAATGCCGTTCAGTTCATCTACGTCCCTGAAAGCAAGAAAAACATTTCCGGTTTGCGCACCTGTAGTTTTTATATGATTGATACGATCCTGCTCTTTCTCGGGCCTTGTGAATTCATGTTTTTTTATCAGCCCTTCCTCATAATCATTTACTGAACTACAGCATACCAGGCCTGTTTGCGCTCGCCCATCCATAGTTAACTTGTAAATATAATAGCACGGTTTACTTTCACTAAAAAGAATCGGGCGGCTGATAAAAGCATCCAGGTTTTCTTTAGCCTTTTCGTAAACCTGCTGGCTGTGAATATCAATACCGGCCGGAAGATCAATTTCGCTTTTGGTAACGTGTAAAAAAGAATATGGATTGCCCTCAGCTTCTACTTTGGCTTCTTTACTACTTAGCACATCATAAGGCCTTGAGGCTACTTGTTTGGCATATT
The DNA here is from genome assembly GCA_023251335.1 of Chitinophagaceae bacterium. Classification (GTDB taxonomy): domain Bacteria; phylum Bacteroidota; class Bacteroidia; order Chitinophagales; family Chitinophagaceae; genus Ginsengibacter. Next base: position 5,504 of record JAHEZA010000085.1, read on the forward strand.
GTGGCTCCGGCCTTAGCGCTTTAAAAGGAGAAATTGTTATCATGTTTTTAAATTTTTAGCCTTGAAAGGCTGTAAAATTTTGCAAGGGGTGCAAATATAAATCAATCAAAGAATAATATTGATTTTTGGGTAGCCCTTACCTGCCGGGATGTATTCATGTTAAAGAAAGTAGCTCTTAAACTGTTCATCTCTTTTCAAACTCCTTCATCTTCCCAACCAAATATTCTACACTGCTTAAAGGCAACGCATTATATAAGGAAGCCCTGAAACCTCCTACAGAACGATGTCCCTTGATTCCATAAATATTATTTTGCTTCGCAAATTCAAGAAATGCTTTTTCTTTTTCCACATCTTCCATTACAAAACAAACATTCATTTTGCTGCGGTCTTCCTTTGCAGCAGTTGGCTTAAATATTTTACTGTTATCAATCGCGTCATAAAGCAAATCAGCTTTTTGATTATTTATTTTTTCTATAGCTTCAACGCCACCATTTTCTTTAAGCCAGCGGAGCGTGAGCATGGAGGCGTACACCGCAAAAACAGGAGGCGTATTTAGCATGCTTGCTGCTTTTATATGGTTTTGATAATCCATTATTGCCGGGATAGCCCGTTTCAATTTTCCTAATATTTGTTTATTTACTACTACTAATGTCGCTCCCGCAGCGCCCATGTTTTTTTGTGCACCGGCAAAGATCAATGCGAAAGAATTGAAATCTAACTTGCGGCTTAAAATATCACTTGACATATCAGCAACCAACGGTATGCTTACTTTAGGAATTTGCTGCCATTGCGTACCATAGATTGTATTGTTGGTAGTGATGTGAAAATAGGTTGCCGCGTTGGGAACCGCAAAATCTTTTGGAATAAAATTATAATTGCTTTCCTTAGAGCTACATACTATATCTACGTTTCCAAAAAGCCTGGCTTCTTTGATACCTTTCGTACTCCACACGCCAGTGTCCGCATAAGCTGCAGTTTCATTTTCATTTAATAAATTCATGGGTATCTGCATAAACTGGGTAGTAGCGCCACCATGCAAAAACAACACTTCATGATCATCATCTAACTTCATTAATTCTTTTACCAATGAAATAGCTTCGTTCATCACGGCTTCAAAAAGCGGCGTACGATGCCCGATTTCAAGAATGGATAGTCCGCTGTTATTGAAATTGACAATTGCATTAGAAGCTTCCTGTAATACGCTTTGAGGCAGGACAGAAGGTCCTGCGTTGAAATTGTAAATCATGAATTGAAAAACGTTTTATTTGTTTGTTTACTGTAAATTTTTGAAGCGCAAAGTTCTATTTTTTATTGTTTATTTCGGATTATACTTTATAAATAAAAATCAGGATAATTTATTGGTTTACTAATTCTTTACCAAAATCGGTAGCATAAATTCAGGATAATACTCACTCATGCGCTCTTCCTTTTACCGCATTAGCTTTTTTCCATTCCTCATTTAATTTTTCAAATTCTTTTAAATCATTTTCGGAAAAAGACTGATGCGCTATTGATGAAAGATCCGGCTGGCCTGCGTTTACCCAAGCTGTGAACCAAAATGAAGCTACAGCAAAAATGGATTGCCGCATTCTTCTTTCCACCATTCCATTCAGGATATTATTGTAGGCGATTGTATAAGCGGAAGAATATTGTTGAATTATTTTATTATTTCTTCCTTCAAAAGCAGCTTTTTGATCTCCTCTAAACTGAGCGGATAGTTGCTTTTCAAATTTCAAAACCGAATCAACAGCATTGGCGCTTTCTAAAACTCTTTCCCAGATAAAAGCTCCCGGATCTTTAATGTATTCCGCCTTGCCAATAAAGAAATCAAAGTTTTTATCGGCGAGAAGTTCCGGTATCCTGCTTTCCCAAAAACCATGTATTCCTTTTTGATTGGTAAATTGTCCATCATAGTTTTCACTTGCATGCAAAGGAACATGGGCGTCTGCAATGTAGTGACCGATCTCTGCGCTATTTTTTAAAATCGATGCGTAATTTTTTTCTTTGAACGCATTCGTAAGCCGTGCAAGCATTATTTGGATATGCCAGGAAACCACGCCGTATTGTTCCAATGTATCTTTTCCAAATCTATCAACTGCTTCTTTCCATTTATGTGGTAACGCACTGTAAGGATAAATACCATAATGATCTAAATCAATATAATGCTTTGGACCTTCACCGGCCACAGCATATCTTCTTTTATCCGGATCCACCGCGTGTTCGGTAATGAAGTCAATATTTGGCTTATAGAACCTCAACAACTGAGGCGGCAGCAAAAAAACCGCGTAATGATTAATGGTCTTATGAGCATAAAATCCCCAGCAAAAGGAACTTTTGGCGATACCTGTAAAAAAAATTAAAAAGAGAAGCTTTTTCAAAACGGTGTGTTTTAGTTCATCGTGGCTTCAGTCAAGGCGTCATCTACCGAATCATTAAGCGTCTGCGTAACACCGCCACTCACAGCGAATTTCATAGATTGTGTGGCGCTTGTGTGTGGCATCGGCCTTATCCTTTCCATCGGAACAATATATACGTTTCCGGCAACC
>JAHEZA010000544.1 GCA_023251335.1 Chitinophagaceae bacterium
GATATTTTTAAAGAACAGACTTATGCTTTAGAAGAAATAAACTTGTACGTAAGACTGTTGGCTATTTTCCAACCCGAATCCATCTTGCAATGGCAACTTACTTCCGATTATTCGCTGCTTGCGGGCGGCGGCGTCTTTGGCGATACAACTAAATCACTTCATCCTACACAACGCTTCTGGAATCTGAAACAGTTAGCTGCTACGCCCAAAGGATTAAATGCAATGCCACTTTCTGTAAAAGGAGCGAATGTTACCGGCGCTGCGCTGGGCGATAATGTGCATGGCATTTATACTATACACCTGGTAAATAATGGAGCCGGAAGAAAAGTGACACTTTCAGATTTGCCAAAAAAGATAAAACGTTTGCGTGTATGGGTTACTGAAAAAAACAAGGATATGCAGGAAGAAAGAGAAATAAAAGTGGTAGATGGAAAGGCTGTATTTCAATTGACAGCAACTTCTTTTACTACGTTGAGCACTGAATAAACAAAAAAGATAAACCAGTCATGTGCCGCTTATACAGTAAAACAATAAAAAGGAAAGATTTTTATTTTTGTGAATAGAGAATAAGGTTCTCTGCTTTTTCATCGCCTGCTGGCTATCAATAAATTTAAATCAGTAAATTTCAAATCGAATCGCTGGCTCAGGTGAAAATTAGTAAGCGCGCCTTTAAATAAATAAATACCGCTGCGGATATTTATTTTATACCAAACCAGGTTTTCAAATCCGCCGTCATCGGCCATTTCCAGCATTAATGGCATCAGCACATTACTGATAGCCTGCGAGGCGGTCCTTGCAAAACCGCTTGGAATATTAGGAACGCAATAATGAATCACATCATACTTTCTGAAAATAGGATCGGCATGCGTAGTCAGGTGCGAAGTCTCAAAGCATCCGCCATGGTCTATGCTTACATCTACTATTACGCTTCCCGGACGCATAGCACTTACCATCTCTTCTGTTACCACCAATGGTGTTCTTCCGCCGGATGCCGCCAAAGCGCCAACGGCTACATCGCAGGTTTTTAATTGCTTCGATAAAATTTTCGGTTCGATAACGGAGGTGAACAATCTCATGCCGATGTTATTTTGCAATCGTTTCAACCTGTAAATACTGTTGTCAAATATTTTTACACTGGCGCCCAAAGCCAATGCTGCGCGGGCAGCTTGTTCACCTACGATGCCAGCGCCTATTATAATCACTTTTGTGGGCGGGATACCGGAGATACCTCCAACCAAAACCCCTTTTCCATTATTGGCATTACTTAAATATTGACCTGCAATCAGCATCACCGCACTTCCTGCAATTTCACTCATGCTGCGTACAATAGGATTGTGGCCGCTATCGTCCTTTAAGTTTTCAAAGCTAAGCGCGGTAACTTTTTTCTCCATCATCTTTTCCAATATTTCCCGCTTCAGGGCGGTAACATGAATTGGCGAAATAATAAATTGATGAGGTTTGATAAGATCAATTTCATGTTCACAGACCTGCGCGCTCTTTACGATTATTTCACATTCAAAAACTTCCTTTTTACTGTGCACAATTTTTGCGCCTGCTTCGCTATAATCCCTGTCTGAATAACTGGAACCTTCACCCGCCTTTGTTTCCATGATCACTTTGTGGCCGTTTGCAATCAACACACTTGCTGCTTCGGGAGTAAGTGCGATTCTATTTTCATGGTAGGATGTTTCGCAGGGAATTCCTATATATAATTCAGCACCCTTGGGTTTTATGTCCAGCGTTTCTTCTAATGTTTCATAAGTGAAAGACGGGGAAACAAAAGGTTTTGAAGAGGCCATGTAAATGATTTCAATTAAAAGAGATATAAAGATAAATTATTATCTCCGAAATGATCACCACAATTTAATAGAAGAGGATTTTGAAATATTCCAGATAACTATCTAATAAAGCCAATTTAAAAAAATGTTTTTCCGTGTGTGGCCTTTACCAAATGATTAATGATAAACGGGAAAGGTTTTATGATACTGATAAAAAAATTGGTAAGCTTTTCTTTTCCAAAAAATCGCTGAATCATTCTGCCGTTTCTCAAGCGCAGATCAAATTTTTTATTCCAGGTTTTGATGTAGTTGCTTTCCATTACTTCTCTGCTGATTCTTCCGGTCAAAAATAAATGAATGTTTTCAAAAGCGATCTTTGATGAATGTAAAGCCATGCTCATACCGTTGCCACAAAGTGGCGCAATCATTCCCGCTGCATCTCCCAACATTAAAACGTGATTTTCAATCCGGCTCTTTTTCTCAAAGCTAATTTGCGAAATGGTCACCGGTTCTTCAAATATAAATTCAGACTCCGCAAATATTTTTCTAAGAAAAGAATTTTTAAACAATATTTTTTCTTCCATTTCTTTAATAGAATTGTGGCTGTCTTTTAAATTTTTTGCTGTAGTAAGATAACATAAACACGATTCGTCGTTTTCAATTTTTGAAATACCACAATAACCGTTGCGAAAATTGTGCAAAGCAATGGTATCGGCAGCATGATTGTTTTTTACGTGATATTTTATGCCGATATAATTATTGAGTTTGTTTGGCTTTTCTTTTACAAAATTGCGTTTCCATTTTAGATCCAGGTTGGTTCTTTTACCAAAACTCCCTGCAACGATTTTTGAAAATA
>JAHEZA010000545.1 GCA_023251335.1 Chitinophagaceae bacterium
ATTATTTGCCATCCTTTTTTTATGAAAATTACCCGGTGAATTGTGCAGTTGGTGAAATCATCAATTCATCATTCTTTTTTAAAAAAAATAAAAAATGGCAAAAAAAATTCTTTTACTGTTTGTGACGCTGATACCGGCAATCACATTTGCGCAGAAAGATGCGATGCTTCACACTTCAAAATCTGATTATCCTGTTCAGTATGACGCGATGACCAAAGAAAATATTAAAGCTTACGTTGATAAGGTTTTTAATTATATTTCTTCGGTTACTCCAGCGCAAATGATAGACAAGCAATCCGGGAATGCCGTAAATGATGTTGACAAAGCAAACGGAAATACGCAATTGGAACACGGCGATTTTTCCATCACCAGTTATGAATGGGGCGTTACGTATTCGGCGCTTTTATTTGCATCTAAAATTTTTGAGGAAAAAAAATATTCGGATTACGTGCACGATAGATTTTCTTTTATCGCCAGGTGGGCGCCGGTAATAAAAAAATTAAAAGAAAACAACGCATACCAGGGAAATAATTATCCTTTGCGTCAGCCTATAGATCCGCGGGCTTTGGATGATGCCGGCGCAATGTGTGCAGCAATGATTAAAGCTACACGCAATGGAATTAACTCAGATTTGAAAGCACAAATTCAAACGTACATAGATTGGGTTTCTAAAAAACAATACCGCCTCCCAGATGGTACTCTGGCAAGAAACCGCCCGCAAAAAAACAGCTTATGGCTCGACGACCTTTATATGGGTGTACCTGCGCTGGCACAAATGGGTAAAATGACTGGCAACAGTAAATATTTTGATGATGCAATACTGCAGGTGAAATCATTTAGTAAACGAATGTTTAATAAAGAAAAAAATATTTACATGCACGGCTGGGTTGAAAGTATGCCCACTCATCCTGAGTTTTATTGGGCGCGTGCAAACGGATGGGCATTGCTTGCCATGTCTGAATTGTTGGATGTTTTACCTAAAAATTATAAGGGAAGGCACGACGTATTGAAACAATTTCAATCACTGGCTTTCGGGCTTGCTTCTAATCAAAGTGGCTTCGGATTTTGGCACCAGTTGCTTGACAGAAATGATAGTTATCTTGAAACTTCTGCCACAGCTATTTATGCTTATTGCATTGCGCATGGCTGCAACGAGCAATGGCTCGATCCTGTAGAATATGCCCCCATGGCGATGTTGGCCTGGAATGCAGTTACAACCAAAATAAATGAAAAAGGACAGGTGGAAGGAACATGCGTCGGGACAGGGATGGCATTTGACCCGATTTTTTATTATTACCGGCCTGTCAGTGTTTTTGCGGCACATGGTTACGGCCCGGTTATTTTTGCCGGTGCAGAAATGTATAAAATGATGGAAGGAAATAGGTTTAAATTAAACGATAGTTCGTTGCAATATCAATAAACGCCAGGTGACTTTTGAAAAAGATTTTTAGAACTTTACTTAATACAAAAAAATTACAGTAAACGAATAAATACCGATAATTTCTATCTTCAATTAAGCCTAACATTTATAAAAGAACAAGCGTCTATTATCTTATTTAGCCTCGTCTCTGAGGGCCGGTACTTACCGTATTGTATCCTAAAAGATATTATATGTAAAATCTTTCGCCGCTCTCTCCTGACAAAATTCAAAAAGTATTATCAATTCGTTTTAATAGTTCCAAAAACATTAATACCTTGCTCACAAAAATATTTACTTCACATTTTAAAATGATTGCAAAGATGAATGATAACAAACCGAAAGATTCTTCAAGAAGAAGTTTTATTAAGAACAGTTCCCTGGTGGCTGCCGGCATCAGTATTGTGCCACGCCATGTTTTGGGTCGGGGATTTGTAGCTCCAAGTGATAAATTAAATATTGGGTCCATAGGAGCTGGCGGCAAAGGACAGAGTGATATTGCTAATTTTTTCAAATCGGGTAACGCAAATATTGTTGCATTATGTGATGTGGACAATCGCGCCTCTGCTAAAACGAGAGCCAATTTTCCAAAGGCAACTTACTACAGAGATTTTAGAGAAATGCTGGATAAGGAAAAGAAAAACATTGACGCCGTTTCTGTTTCCATTCCCGATCATTGCCATGCCGTGGCGGCATTAATGGCAATGCAAATGGGCAAACATGTGTACGTGCAAAAGCCAATGACCCACGATATTTACGAAGCACGGATGCTAACGGAAGCTGCGAGAAAATATAAAGTGGTAACTCAAATGGGCAACCAGGGATCTTCAGGCGATGGCGTACGCCAAATGGAGGATTGGTACAACGCCGGATTAATTGGAGATGCACATACAGTGCGTTGCTGGACCAACAGGCCGGTATGGCCGCAGGGTACAGGATATCCAACTACAAAAGATACCATACCTGCGGAACTGGATTGGAATTTATGGCTTGGCCCAACCGCTTTTCACGAGTATCACGATGGCTTTGTGCCATTTAGCTGGCGTGGCTATTGGGATTTCGGTACCGGTGCATTGGGTGATATGGGTTGCCATATTATTGATCCCGCATTTAAGGTCGTTGGCCTTGGCTATCCTTCTGAGGTGGAATGCAGCGTTGCAGATATCTATGAGAAAATGTGGAACCCCGTTTATCATCCGGAAAGCTGTCCGGTTGCT
>JAHEZA010000546.1 GCA_023251335.1 Chitinophagaceae bacterium
CACTGCTGCAGTAAACGATATTGGAATTGTAACATTGCCAAATGGAAAGCATTTTGCAATCTGCGTTTTTGTTTCCAATTCAAAAGAAAGCGAAACAGTAAATGATAAAATCATTGCTGATATTTCAAAGCTCGCGTGGAACTATTTTAAACAAAAGGAATAGTAAACCAACAAATAGAGATGATTTTTATTCATTCAAGCTTTCAATAAAGTGGGTTGGAGCGAAACCTCAGAATAGAAGTTAAAATTATTTGTTGCTCTGCTGCTAATTTCTATGTGTATAATTGGCACCTGAAAATTTATTTTATTAAACTTTCAGTAAATATTGAAAGTTCAGAATATTGTATTACATTTGTGGTGAAATAAAAAAGTAATCATGAATTTAGAAGAATCCAAACAAAAATTTATTGACGCCTGGGGTGCCTTGGGAAGCGAATGGGGCATCAATAAATCAGTAGCCCAGGTGCAGGCTTTATTACTGGTTTCCACGGAACCCGTTTCCACCGATGATATTATGGAATCACTGACCGTCTCCCGCGGCAATGCCAATATGAGTTTGAGGCAGTTACTCGATTACGGCATCATTTATAAAAAAGTAATTGCGGGCGATAGGAAGGACTATTTCGTGGCGGAAAAAGACATTTGGAAATGGGCGGTAAAAATTGCCATGATGCGCAAACAAAAGGAGATAGAACCTGTGATGGCGGTTCTGGAAGAATTGAAGAATGAAGTTAAAAAAGATAAAACCGCCGAAGGCAAAGAGTTTTTCAAAACCGTAGATGACATTTATGCTTTTACGGATCAGTTGAGCACGCTTGCGGACAAAATTTTCAGTTCAAACCGAGGTGAGCTTTTATTAAAGCTTCTTAAAATAGTTATTTAGCCATGAACTATAATATTTTTTCATACTTAATATACAGTTGTATCACGATATACATTATCTATTGGGTTGGAAAATTATTTCACAGCAACGGCAGACTATTCATCCTCCGTTTGTTTCATAAAAATGAATCAATGGCGGACACTACCAATAATATATTGTTGCTGGCCTATTATTTATTCAACATCGGTTATGTTGTTATTCAATTTAGCTATTGGGAAAAAGTTACAGGCATCGAATCAATGATAGCTTCCATTGCGCTGAAAGCAGGCCTGTTAATTATGATTTTAGCGGTTACACACTATTTTAATATGTTGCTTATTTATTTTCTCTCAAAAAAAATTATCAATCATTCACCATTAAAAACTTAAAATCATGAAAGATTTAATCGTTCTCGCTTACACCATTTATTTGCCGGGTGTTATTCTACTAACATTTTATGTAGCCAATAGCCTGTTTAAAAATAGCATCGTTTATATGAAGGATATCTTCAACGGCAGGGAAGAAATTGCAAAGGCCACCAACACGCTTTTTAAAATTGGGTTTTATCTTATGAACCTGGGTTTTGCCTTGTTTATTTTAAGAATCGCAGATACATTAACCAACACCCAGCAGACTATTGAGGCATTAAGTTTCAAAGTAGGAGGATTTAGCATTTACCTCGGTGTAATGCTCTTTTTTAATATGTATTTATTTTTTAGAGGCAAGAGGGTTGCAAAGCAGAAAAGACTTGTGGCACTAGTAGATAATCACAATCCGCAAGTTCAACAATAGACAATGAAAAAGAAAATTGTAATCGCAGGCGGCACTGGTTTTATTGGTCAATATCTTGATAAAACGTTTAAGGAAGAAGGCTTTGAGGTATTAATTATTTCAAGAGATTTTCATCATATCAACTGGAACAATAATGATAAAATCATTAGGGCTTTGGAAGATGCAGAAGCATTAATAAACCTTGCGGGAAAATCCGTTGATTGCCGTTATAATGAAAAAAATAAATCGCTCATTCTGGCTTCCAGGGTGGAAACGACAAAGAAACTTCAGTCTCTTATTGACCAATGCAGTACGCCTCCGAAACTATGGATTAATTCAAGCACTGCAACCATATATCGGCATTCTGAAGATAAAGCAATGGATGAATACACAGGAGAAATTGGTTCGGGATTTTCTGTAGAAGTGGCAAAAGCCTGGGAAAAAACTTTCTTTGAAAAGTCTGCTACTTGTACAAGAAAAGTAGCATTAAGAATCGCTATCACCATAGGGAAAAAGGGGGGTGTAATGAAGCCTTACATCAACCTTGTAAAATATGGATTAGGTGGCCAACAGGGAAATGGAAGGCAAATGTTTAGTTGGGTTCACATCGAAGATTTATTCTGCGTTATTCAATTTGTAATGGATAAGAAAGAGATGAAGGGTGTATATAATTGTGCTGCTCCCAACCCAATACCAAATAAAACTTTTATGAAGGAAATGCGCAAAATCCTGAAACCATTAATCTATCTACCGTCACCAAAATTGCTTTTAAAAACCGGCGCCTATTTTATCGATACCGAAACCGAATTGGTATTAAAAAGCAGGTGGGTAATTCCAAAAAAATTAATTGAAAAGGGGTTTGTGTTTAAATATCCCACTATCGGCGCGGCTTTAAAAAATATTTTGGAGTAAACTTCTCTTAACGTTCTGATTTTGGGCGGTGGACGCCGCCCACTTCGATCCACGTCGGTGGGTACCTGCTTGTCCGGT
>JAHEZA010000547.1 GCA_023251335.1 Chitinophagaceae bacterium
GATAATTGTCCTGCAGTCCGTTATCACGCTGCACCACCAATCCGGCTTTTTGCAGAAGGTCTTTATTGAATTGCATTTCAATTGCCGCTTTTGCAAATGTATCGCGGGATTCGGGATTGTAGCCGAGTTCAAACTTTTTGATGGTTTCTTCCCTGAACCCTCGTTCTTTCAGGTAGCTCATACCTATATTCAATCCTTCTTCCGAATCAAATAAGGTATCACTAAAAAATTGTTGGGCAAATTTGTTGATGATAAAAAGACTGTCGGCTTCCTGCTGTTGTTGTTTGTACTCGGGACTGGTTTCCTTTTCCTCGATTTCTACATTGTATTTTACAGCCAGCCATTTCAGTGCTTCTACATAGCTGTATTTTTCATGCTCCATCAAAAATGTAATAGCATTGCCGCTGCGGCCACAACCAAAACATTTGTAGATTTCTTTTGAAGGAGAAACAGTAAATGAAGGAGATTTTTCATTGTGAAAGGGGCACAAGCCTATATAATTTGTACCTCTTTTTTTAAGCTTCACAAATGAATTGATGATCTCTATTATATCAATCCTGCTTACAATTTGCTGTATGGTTTCCTGCGGTATCATGGTCTCTTTCTTATTCCGGCGCGGATAATATATTCAATTCTGTACTCTTTACAGCGTCCACCACAATGAAATGATTGCAAGAATAACGCATATTATAGCAGTGACCACCATTGTCTTTACAAATTTTTTTAATGAAATAACACTCATTTTTTTAGGGTTTTGTTTAATACACGAAGTAAAATAATTTATTGCATTTTATGAAATTAATAAGCCTTCAACCCAAGTTAAGAAAAGAATACCATGAATTGCAGGAATTAACATCAATTTTCTTAATCTGATTTATCCGGAAACCGCTTCTGCTCATTTTTAAATTGAAAAGGTGCTTACTCCGGAGCATTATTTCTGTTGGGTTTCCTGTCGAAATTTCATCCATTTTCTCTTTGTTATCTTTGTTGTAAATTATTTATCATGGAAAAGAAAGAAGTATATATTATCTCGGCAGTACGTACTCCGATAGGAAGTTTTGGCGGCAGTTTAAAAGATATACCCGCGCCTAAATTAGGTGCTGCCGCTATCAAAGGAGCTGTTGAAAAAGCCGGAATAAAACCTAACGATGTGGAAGAAGTATATATGGGCTGTGTATTACAGGCCAACCTGGGTCAGGCTCCGGCGCGGCAGGCGGCCATCTATGCAGGACTTTCCGAAAATGTTTGTTGTACTACTATAAATAAAGTTTGCGCCAGCGGAATGAAGGCCATCATGAACGGCGCTCAAAGTATTTTATTGGGCGATGTGGATGTAGTGGTAGCTGGTGGAATGGAAAATATGAGCAGCGCTCCGTTTTACGCACCTGCAGTTCGTTGGGGCAATAAATATGGAAATACCCATCTGATTGATGGCATGGCGAAAGATGGATTGACAGATGTTTACAAAGATTACGCCATGGGCAACGCGGCTGAGTTATGTGCAAGGGATTGTCATATTTCCAGGGAACAGCAGGATGAGTTTGCCATTGAAAGTTACAAACGCAGCCAGGCATCTGTGAATGAAGGAAAATTTAAGGACGAAATAGTTGGCGTAGAAATTCCGCAAAGAAAGGGCGACCCTGTTATTTTTCTAAAAGATGAAGAGCCTTTTAATGTAAAGTTTGATAAGATTCCCGATTTAAAATCGCCGTTTGAAAAAGGCGGAAGCGTAACGGCCGCAAACGCAAGCACTATCAACGATGGAGCCGCAGCGATGGTATTGATGAGCAAGGAAAAGGCAGATAGCCTGGGATTAAAACCCATCGCGAAAATCTTAAGCTACGCTGATGCCGAACAGGCACCGGAATGGTTTACTACAACGCCGTCTCTTGCGGTTCCAAAAGCCATAAAGAAAGCGGGATTGCAGATAAATGATATAGATTTCTTTGAGTTGAATGAAGCCTTCAGTGTGGTAGGGATCGTCAATATGCAAAACATGAAATTGGATGCTGCAAAAGTAAATGTAAATGGCGGCGCTGTTGCGCTGGGCCATCCATTAGGTTGCAGCGGCGCACGAATCATTGTTACGCTGATAAATGTGTTGAAACAGAATAAAGGAAAAATCGGTGCAGCCGGAATCTGCAATGGCGGCGGCGGCGCCAGCGCGATGGTGATTGAGTTGTGTTGATGAAAATAAGAATATTGATTCAATGTTGTTTTACTGTGAATGTCTTGTGTCAAGATCAATGGCATCGTGGATTTTAATCCGGCGCTACTTTTACGAAGCGTTTCCAAAAAACAAATAGGCTAAAAATATCGAAGTAACGATTCCTACCAAATCGGCGAGCAGCATGGCGCCAATAGAATACCGTGTGTTTTTAATTGAAACAGCTCCATAATAAACAGCAATAATATAGAAAGTAGTATCGGATGTTCCCTGCAATACAGAAGATAAGCTTCCCGCAAATGAATCCGATCCGTACGTGGTCATGGTGTCTATCATCATTCCGCGGGCTGCGCTTCCACTCAACGGTTTTATTAATGCCGTTGGTAACCCGGCTACAAAACGGGTGTCGGTTCCCAGTGCGTTAAACAAACTTCTCATGCCATCAATGATTACTT
>JAHEZA010000086.1 GCA_023251335.1 Chitinophagaceae bacterium
CACTTACAGGAAAAATCTATCATACTTTTTTTGACAATTTCTTTTTCAATGAATTGCACCTGAAGACGGATCCGATCGGTAACAAACCTGCGAAATTTGTGTTGCTAAATACTACTGCTCATGATAATACCGATTTCTATGGAAATGTAGTTGGTCAGGCAGAATTATCCATCAATGGCTTCATAACTGACCTGCGCATGAATATTTCGGCAGAAGCCACAGACAGCAGTCATATCTATCTGCCTACAAACGCCACTGCCGAAACAGGATCATCGGATTATATTGAGTTCATTAAATTTGGCCGGGAAATGAAAACCGATCTGCAGGTACGGGAGAATACGAACATTAAAGTGGATATGGACCTGACCGCAAATCCATTGGTTAAAATAGACGTAATCCTTGATGAAACAACAGGAGATGTTATAAAAGCACAGGGAAGTGGAAAATTAAATATTTCCGCAGGCACTTCTGATCCATTAATAATCCGTGGCCGGTACGACATAGAACAAGGCGCATATACATTTAATTTTCAAACTTTTTTCAGGACGCCTTTTACTTTGCAAAAAGGATATATTGAATGGTCGGGTGATCCGTATTTAGCCAACCTGAATATTGACGCCATTTACAGGGCTGAAAATGTAGATCTGAGCGCCATTCCAACTTCAACAGGCTACACCAACACAAAAGGAGATGTAGATATTATTTTTAAATTAAGAGGAACGTTGAAAGATCCGACACCGCAATTTGAATTTCAATTTCCTTTTGACAATCCTTTAAAATCCGATCCTATTGCGACTCAATACCTGAATACGAGGTACCAGGGCGATCCAAATGAATTGAATAATACGGTGACTTCTTTATTAATGTTTAATACTTTTCTTACAGGCGATGAAAGTCTTTTGAGTGGAAGTAATACGGGTAATTTTGTAACCAGAACGGTAGGGCAATTATTATCTGCAACTTTAACGTCTTCGCTAAACAACTGGTTACAAAAATTATTTAATACAAATTCCGTTAATCTTTACACGAACATTAATACTTCCGAATTTAATTTTCAGAAAGGAGTCGATCAAAGGCAGCTTCAAAATGTGGGGAATTTTGGTGTGAAGACTGCTTTTTTGAACAACAAATTGTTGGTGAATATAGGTGGAAACCTTGACTACCGCCTTGGCCCCCAGGTGACGACATCTAATTCAAGTTTCTTATTTACGCCTGACGTTTCGTTTGAATACCTGATATCGCCGGATGGACGATTAAGGGTTATCGGTTTCAACAGAAGTGAAACAGACATCGGAGATCTTGTAGGCCTCACCAGGAGCAATCGTACCGGCGTACAACTCTCGTACAGGAAAAACTTTGATTCGTTTACTGAATTCTTCACGAGCCAGAAAAAAGAGAAGAAAAAAGATTCAAAAGATGGTAAATAGGAAATCATCCTATTTGTTCCTTTACTGTTTTCTCAAATTTAAAATATAGCCCTTAGTGAAACACTCCCGGTATTAACCACCTTGTTATTGCCCGGTTTTCTTCCGTCATATTGAAGATTAAGTTCAATGTTTCCAGCAAGTCTTTTGGTAAGAGCCAGGTTCCATAAATAATTTTTACCGGCCGCTAACCCGTTTAATAAAATATAACCAACTGTACTGTTGGCATCCCCGTTAAATTTTATATTATTAAGAGAAAAACTTCCATTGATCGTACCATTAGAAAGCACATTGTATTTTGCCTCAACGGCCAGTTGGTTACTAACTGCTTTTTCTGACACGCCTACGTTATTTTTCCTGGTGTCATACGTATAAATTAAACTTAAACGAAAATCAGTTTTATTAATGTAACTAATAGAAGGCTCAGCCGTCACGACATTAATGCGATAATTACGATTGGAAAAGGTAGGGTTAACCAATTCATTTTGGTCATACTTGTTAGTAAATGATGTTGCAATGGAACGGCTCAGATTCCACCTGGCTTTTAATGCAAGATCCCTGAAAGAACTTGTTTCAAATCCATAGTTCAATAACGATTTGGAATTATTTAAGCGGTGGGTAACGTCCAGGCCCCAAACACTGCTGGTTCGGTTAAAATAAATTGTATTGGTTAAAAATGAATTCAGGGATATCAAAGCAGTATCCACTAATTTTTTGCTGATTGGATTAAATTCAAATCCTCCGTTTGAAACTTCTTTTTTATTGGTTTGCAACAAAGATGCGGTACTGAACCTGCGGATGAATTTCAGAAAATGCCGGGTTGTATTTGCGGGAATGATCAAGTTCGGATTCAGCGTGATATTATAAGTGAACGTTACGTAATTGGCTTTTATATAATCGTTGGTCGGCGTAAAAACCCTGATCCAGTTTTTTTGATCATCATAGACGGCCACTTCAAATTCGTTCAACTGGGGTATGCCATCCGTATTATAATCATTCCAGGTATAAAAGCCCTGACCGGTGGGCACTTTGACGTAAGTGTATTCCAGTTTTTGTTCCTGTCCGGCGCCTATTTCATATAATACACTTCCATTCAAAAAACCTTTCCATTCATTCACGGAATATTCCAATCTTCCCAATAAACTTTTATCGCTTTGTTCATTAGTAACACCTTTATTAATTACATCCAGTTCTCTATAAGTTGCTTGCATTCGTAGTTGTTCATGTTCATTCTTCATCAGGTCGGTTGATACGCTAAGATTTTTACTTTTATCCTGGGTGATTAAATCTTTTGAATACGGGATTTTATTTTGTCTTTCAGAATAAGTAATTCCCCAATTGTTTACTTTTTTATCTGATGAATTTACATACACCTGCCATGTATTGAAGGCAAAACTTATTGGAAGCAACGTGTCCGATAATGTCTCCCTCTGCTGATTATTTTCTGATGAATACGTGCCGCCGATTTTAATATTTCCCAATTGAGTAAATCTTTTGGAAACGTCTATTGACGGCCTGATGTAGGAGCCTTGTTGAATTGCCGTATTAACATTAGTAATGTAAAATTTGTTATCAAAATGCCAGCCCTTTATATTCATAATATTATCAATAGAGTTCCTCACTCCTTTATAATTATCGCTTCGGTCATAATTTGTAAACTGATATTTTAAAAAATTGTTTTTAGCATCCCCAACAAGAAAAGAAGCATTGATCAGATTTTCCGTAGCTGCAGGCGCATCATAGGAAATACTCCAGTCACGGTTAAACTCCACATTACGCAGCGTTTCCACGGGCTTAAAGCGATCCTGGACATATTCATAGCCTAAATCAGTTTGTAAAAACCAACCTGCGCTTTTATTTTTAAAAATATCTTGCTTTATTCCATAATTTAATTTGGTCGCCACTCCCCTGTCCTCGCTTTTATCGTTTCCCGAAAATGTATTTACGTCGTAATTGCTCATGGCCACCTGTGCGTTTACAAATGATTTTGAATTGATATTATATTGGGAAGCTACCGTAATTACATTGTGTTTTTTTGGGGTGATCAATAAAATTAGCGGTACCCAATCTCCTTGTTTTTGGCCGTTTACGGGCTGTACCCATTTAAAAACGCGTCCGTTTGCATTTCCTTCATCGAGGACGGTGTAATTTCCATTACCAATTCCCACATTAGTAAATGATAGATCGTATAATGTATCTCCCTTATTAACGGAATACACATAGATTGAATCATGCACACCATTATAAGTTGTATCTGTTTTTCGGTATAATATTTTGTTTACCGAAAAAGTGTCAGGCGTTGCGTTAGGATAATAAGCACTATCAATATTATTCCCGATTCCTGACAAATATTGCTTTTGTTCCGTAGTCAGAGACTGGTTAATTGATGAATTTTTAGCGTCTGCGTTAGAATAGGCGCCAATGCTTACGCTTAATTTTTTGTTTAAAATAAAGTTGTCATGCCCATAAATCATAGAGTTGATATAATTCTGATTAGAATATTCAAACTCTACCTGTATGCGGCTGTCTTTAGTAATTAAGCGTCTAACCGTAAACGTTAGCTCAGCAGTATTATAATCAATTACATAGTCTTTATCTTCCCCCCTTGTCAATAATTCGCCATCAATATAAACCTTTTCTGTTCCGGCCAGCACGGCAAAATATAGTTCGTTATTGGCGCCATAAAGCTTGTAAGGGCCCTGGTTTCCCTCTATTGCGGTTATGATATCTTTCATATAGCTTCCCCTCGTAAGCGCTCCGCTCACCAACAGTGAATTACGCATATTTTTATTGATCTGGTTATCCGTTTGAAAAGATGCGCCCTGCAATCGTTTTGAAAAATTGAGAAAATAATTATCGTTTTGCCTGATGTCTATGTCGCCGAAATTAGCCTGCCATCCATTCTTTTTTATTTGCATGTAAATCCGGTCAAAGTCCCTGATGTTCTGTGTATTTCCCTGGGGCTGAATAGGAATATTATTATCACTGATGGCTGCGGTGAGTTCCAGGCTATCGCCGATGAATCCATTCAACTGAAGATTCAATGCTGAATTAACGACCGCATCCTGGTTGCTGCCCACCGTGATGCCTCGTCCAAAGCTTCCATTGTAATTTATATTTCCGAAATCAATAATTTTCTCTTGAGATTCGTTGCTTTTTAAAACAAAAGGTTTCTCAGCAGAAAAATTATAGCGTATGCTGTCATAGTTGAAATGCCGTGTTACAGCATTAAGCTTGTAAGGAAAAACACGGTAAGAGATGAACACGCTATCCGGTAAATTGTTTGATTTCCAGGAAATAATCGCGTTCACATAATCCAACGAATAAGCATTTTCAGGAATGCCGGTGATCGTAAATGTGTTAGGAATGATACTGTTACTGTCAAGTGCGAGAGGGCTTATGTTTGTCGCAATTTTTTTGGTCCGGAGATTAGAAAGCGAATCCGGTTTCTGCTGTGAAAAACCGTCAATAGAACACAGCACGCACAGAATCAGGATGTATAATTGCTCCGGTTTCAAGCAGTAGGATTTTTGAAAACATTAAAGATATGTTTTTATGGTTTAATGAACATATCATTTAAATACTAACGATACCTGGCCTACTATTCTTATACTTTGGGAAAAGGCTGTTACTTTAGAAATCTGAGTGAGACGAAAAAATAAATTCCAAAACACAGTAAAGCAACAAATAAACCGGATTTTCAATTAATTAATTAGCCAAATAAAAATTCTATTTCACCGTCTCAGAGGTGAGTCCCGCGCGCAAAAGTTCCTTGTTTAGCCTGGCAATATTTCGTACCGAAATTCCTTTGGGGCATTCTGCTTCGCAATTATGAATATTTCCGCAATTGCCAAACCCTTCCTTATCCATTTGCTGCACCATGTTTTCAACCCTTGTTTTTCTTTCAGGATTTCCCTGCGGCAATAGTGCTAACTGGGATACTTTTGCACTTACAAATAACATAGCAGAACCATTAGGACAAGCAGCAACGCAAGCGCCGCAACCAATACAAGCAGCCGCATCAAAAGCTTCTTCCGAGATAAATCTATCCACCGGAATGGCATTCGCATCCACTGCGTTCCCTGTATTGGTAGAAATGAAACCACCTGCTTCTATAATTCTGTCGAAAGCAGACCGGTCAACCATTAAATCTTTTATTACGGGAAAAGAATCAGCTCGCCATGGTTCTACCACAATGGTATCACCGTCCTTATAAGCACGCATGTGTAATTGACATACGGTGTTTTTTTGCCATGGCCCGTGCGCACGACCATCTACATACATGCTGCATGCGCCGCAAATACCTTCGCGGCAGTCATGATCAAAAGTAATCGGGTCTTTGCCTTCATTAACCAATCTTTCATTTAGCACATCAAACATTTCCAGAAATGACATTTCTGATGAAATATCTTTTACATGAAAAGTTTCAAAATGGCCCTTAGATTCTGCATTTTTCTGACGCCAAACTTTGAGAGTGAGATTCATATTGTAATGTTCCATGTCGTTGTATAGTTATAGGGGTTGTATTGTTGTATTGTTATATTGTTGCGTGACGGCAATTTAAATTTTCAACTTTTCATTTGTATATCTAATTAGGTGGTTAAGCGATAAAGGCAACTTCTCTAATTCTGTAAAAATATGATCGTATTCCTCCGGAGCAAGTAATTCTCTAACTTTTGATTTTTGAGTCCAATCGTAACTTTCTTTTAGAGACCCTCTGCTATAGCGGTAAAAGTTTACTTTATCTTTTTTAAAATGCCTCCCGAATCCTTCTGCAATATTTGCAGAAATAGAATCTACCGCGTTAACGTATTGAGAACCCACAGTTTTTTTAGCAAACCATTCCCAATTAATAACTACGTCCCAAACATAATTGCTCAAGTGAAAAGCAATTTTATAACATTCAATATCATTGAGCTTCAAATATCTTTTGTCTGACTGTGCTTCCATCATTTGAAAGTTTCTAATAACAATAAAACAATTTATCAATGCAACAATTTTTCTTACTTATAACTCCTTTCGCTCGGCTTCGTCAATTCAAATGTCAACGGTTCTTTATTCAAAACTTCACCTTCAGGTGTATATTCCCATGCAGCCACATAACTAAATTCTTCATCTATACGTTTTGCTTCGCCGTCTTCCGTCTGACTTTCTTCCCTGAAATGACCGCCGCAACTTTCTCTTCGGTTTAAAGCGTCTATACATAACAGTTCGCCCAGTTCCAGAAAATCCGCTACCCTACCCGCTTTGTCAAGTTCCGGATTCATTTCAAAAATTCCTCCCGGTATTCTTACATTTTCCCAAAACTCTTTTCGCAATACTTTAATTTCTTCTATAGCTTCCTTTAATCCTTTTTCGTTACGTGCCATTCCTGATTTTTCCCACATAATATGACCGAGTCTTTTATGAAAACTTTCAACAGATTGAGTTCCCTTTACATTCATTAACTTTTCTATCCTATCCCTCACGGCATTCTCTGCTTCTTCAAAAGCAGGATGTGTAGTAGGAATCGCAGGAGTTCTTATTTCGCCAGACATATAATTTCCAATCGTGTATGGAATCACAAAATATCCGTCCGCCAACCCCTGCATTAAGGCAGACGCTCCTAACCTGTTAGCACCGTGATCGCTAAAATTAGCTTCACCCAAACAATACAATCCGGGCACAGTTGTCATCAACTCATAATCAACCCAAAGACCGCCCATAGTATAGTGTACTGCCGGGTAAATGCGCATAGGCACCTTATAAGGATTTTCGCCGGTTATCTTTTCATACATTTCAAAAAGATTACCATATTTTTCCTTAATTACCTGGTCGCCCAGTTCAATAATATTCTCCTCCGATGCATGGTGTATTCCTTTTTTATGTGCTTCTGTTTTGCCATATCTTTTTATCGCATCAGCAAAATCAAGATACACTGCTTTTTTTGTAGTACCGACGCCGTATCCCGCATCACACCTTTCTTTGGCCGCACGAGAGGTGACATCACGAGGTCCAAGATTTCCAAACGCAGGATACCTTCTTTCCAAATAGTAGTCACGTTCATCTTCCGGAATTTCATTTGGTTTTCTTTTATCATCCTTCTTTTTAGGAACCCATATCCTTCCATCGTTTCTAAGGCTTTCACTCATCAGGGTAAGCTTACTTTGATGATCGCCAGTAACCGGAATACATGTTGGATGAATTTGTGTGTAACAAGGGTTAGCAAAAAAAGCACCCTTCTTATGTGACTTCCACGCAGCTGTCACGTTGCTTCCCATTGCATTGGTGCTTAGGTAAAAAACATTTCCATATCCTCCGGAACAAATAAGCACCGCGTGTCCGAAATGCCTTTCCAATTCTCCGGTAACTAAATTTCTCGCAATGATGCCTCGTGCTTTTCCATCAATTTTTACAATATCATGCATTTCATGGCGCGAATACATAGTAACATTTCCCAACGCTACCTGGCGTTCCAGTGCTCCATAAGCGCCGAGCAATAATTGTTGACCGGTTTGTCCGGCAGCATAGAATGTGCGCTGTACCTGCGTTCCACCAAAAGAACGGTTGGCTAACAAGCCGCCGTACTCACGG
>JAHEZA010000001.1 GCA_023251335.1 Chitinophagaceae bacterium
ACTCCGGTTTCTTTCCAGGTATCCTGCCACTTTTTTTCTATCTCTCTGAATTTGTATTCCATTCTTTTTGTTTATAATTATTGGCAAAGGCCAATCAACGGCAAAGTGCATTTCTGCAATAATATTGCATCGCGCTTGCCATCCATACTTTTATTGTGAAAGAAATGTTATTGATTTATCAGCAAAAGTTTTCAATGAAGTATGTCCACTACATTAGCAACTATTGCAAAGTAGCAAAAATACTAAACCTGTTTAAAATCATTATTTTTGCCGCCGTATAAAAAGGGAAAATAAATTCATCGTTATATTATGGCTCAATTTGGTAAGGCATCAACGAAACGCGGCAAACCTTCTTACGTATATGCTATTGTGGGCGTGTCTTTGGTACTGTTTCTATTTGGGATTATTGGCTGGATATTTTTGAACATAAAAAAAACGGGCGATTACTTTAAAGAAAACATCCAACTCCATGCCTATATTTATCGTACGGCCACCCCGGAACAGATAGATTCCCTAAGAAATTATGTTGAAGCTTTGCCTGCTGCGGTGAAAGTAGAATATATTACAAGAGAGCAAGCCATTGAGAAATACAACCAGGAAAATGATACGTTGTGGAAAAAACTGGCCATAAGCAACCCGCTACCCGAAAGCATTGACTTTTATGTAAAGGCAAATTATGTGAATAAAGACAGCCTGGCTAATCTGGAAAATGCATTGATGACCACCTTTCCACAAACGGTTTCCGAATTTCAAACTCCAAAAGCAACCGTAGCAGGCGTAAGCCAATTTGTAAAAACCACTACACTGATATTGCTGGTTGTTGCCATTATACTTGCTATCCTGGTAATCGTTTCTATAGATAATACCATCAGGCTGGCCATGTATAGCAATCGCTTTATTATAAAGACCATGCAGATGGTTGGCGCTACGCGCGGCTTTATAACGCGGCCACTGGATGGGCGGGCCGTTATAAACGGAATTATTGCCTCCGCAATAGCAATTGCATTATTGATTGGGTTTATATCGGTAGCTGAAAAATTTGTTCCCTACCTGAGAATATTGCATGACACGCAAAATATGTTTCTGATCTGTGCAGGAATTGTTATACTCGGTATATGCATCACGCTGTTAAGCACACATCGTTCTGCTTTAAAATATTTAAAGATGAAATTGGATGATTTATATTGAGAAAAATTATCCAATTATTCATTAACATTGCAAAAAAAATAAAATATGAGTACACCTAAAAAAGTTACTCCTTCAGGATCCCACAAAGAAATTCATCGTTCGCATGATGAAAGTGTTTTGTTTACAAAAGACAATTACAAGTGGATGTTAATTGGCGCCGTGGTGTTGACACTTGGTTTTTTTCTAATGGCTGGCGGCAAAAGTTCAGACCCCAATGTGTTTGATGATGCCGCTATTTATGGCTTCCAAAGAATCACCCTGGCACCCCTGCTTATTGTGGGAGGGTTTATAATCGAGATATATGCTATCATAAGAAAACAAAAATAGTTTTTCAAAATATAAAAGTGAGCGATGATATTTTCATCGCTTTTTTTATTTAAGGCATTGCATTCTTTTTACAAAATCAATTTAAAATGACCATTGTTCAATCCATTATCATCAGCATTGTAGAAGGTATTACTGAATTCATTCCTATTTCATCCACAGGCCATATGATTATTGCGGAGAAGTTTTTGGGAATAAAAGAAGATGAGTTTACAAAGATGTTCACGGTGGCCATACAACTGGGCGCCATCCTGGCCGTGGTGGTTTTATACTGGAAAAAGTTTTTTGATTTCAAAAATCTTCATTTCTATTTCAAATTAATAATAGGCGTCATCCCCGCAATTATATTGGGTTTATTTCTCTCTGACAAAATTGATGAAATGATGGGAAGCACGCTTGTAGTAGCTCTTGCAATTCTTATTGGTGGAATTATTTTGATTTTTATTGACCGGTTTTTCAAGAATCCAACCATACAGTCAGAGAAGCAGGTTACCTATAGCAAATCTTTTACGATTGGTATTTGGCAGTGCCTTGCTATGATTCCCGGCATGAGCCGAAGCGCGGCTTCCATAATAGGTGGGATGCAGCAAAAGCTTACCAGGAGCGCAGCGGCGGAATTTTCTTTTTTTCTTGCAGTACCTACGATGGTGGCGGCTACTGGTTATAAATTATTCAAACACTATACACATGACGGCGGCTTTACGGGCGAAGAAATAAAACTTCTTGTTATCGGTAATATAGTTGCTTTTGTAGTTGCATTACTGGCTATCAAATTTTTTATCGATTTTTTAAAAAAACATGGATTTCGTGTCTGGGGAATTTATAGAGTGGCCGTTGGATTGATCCTGTTGATCCTGATCTTCACGGGATATATTCAACAATAAAATCAACTCCGGATCCAAATTTCCAGATCATTCTTATATAGGGTTTAATCAAAAGTTCCCACGCACGTGAAGCGCTTTATGGGATCGTACATCCAATTTTTATTCGAATTAGTGATGTGGAAAGATGTCGTCTTATTTCTTTGCTAAATAAAATTTCCGTTTAAATGTCCGTCTACTGGTAACCGTGAAATAAAATAAGGCACAGTTTATGTAACCTGAAATAAAAAAATCGATTACTTTGTAAAATACTTTCAATCACTTATTCAATTAAATAAATCTAAAAATGAAACAACTTATCAGGCCTTTTAAAACAACAGTCTTTCTTTTCATAGCCTCTTTGGCTATCATGTCCTGCAACAGTGGAAATAGTGCTTCCGATGCGAACACAACAACACCTTCCTCTGATACGGTATCGGCAGCAGACAAAACATCTTCGGAGCCAGCGCCTATGAAGGATAGTGCTGTGGCAGATTTAAAGGCGGTAACAGACACCACCTTGAACGGCACTGTTGATTTCAAGGCAGAACCCGATGGTAAAGTAAAAATGAAATTAGAACTTACTATCCCTCAAAAAGCCAACAAGAGTGTAGCGGTACATATTCATGCTGATGGAGATTGCGGCGATATGGGTAAAATGGCAGGTGGCCACTGGAATCCCACTAATTCTCAGCATGGAAAATGGGAAAGCAGTAGTTTCCATTCCGGCGATATAGGAAATGTAAAGCTTGACATGAATGGAAAAGGAAGTATGGAATTAGAAACCAATCTTTGGTCTCTCGGTGGCGATATGAAAACAAACATAATAGGAAAAGCAATTATCGTTCATGGAGGTGAAGATGATTTTGTTTCGCAACCTGCAGGCAATGCCGGATCCAGGATTGGCTGCGGTGTTATTCAGTAATGTTGTATAAACTCTGCTAATTTTTTTAATAATCCCGATGAATGCATCGGGATTATTTTTTTAAATTTCATCGTCACCAGGATGATAGCTCAATTTGCCATTTACTACCCTTGCAGGCGAAGTGTATGGATGTTCTTCTTCCTTATCCACACCCATAATGTGCATCACCGTCCATCCATTTACTTTTAAATAATCCGAAACCATCGAACGATGGCAACGCCACCACACAGCTTCTGAACACATAAAAGCTGTTCTTCGTTCCAGCGCTAATTTTTCCAATTCTTCTATTCCGTCTTTAAAATCTTCCGTTCCCATGTAATCGGCATAACCGCGAAAAGCGGCGTGCCGCCATGAGGTATTTTTAGATTCCGGATTTACTTTTCTTCTGCCACCCAACTTTTTTATATGCACATATTGAATATTATTTTCGGGCAATGAAACTTCAAGCGCTTCTTTATTAAACTGCGGGTATCGGCGCGAGCCGGGATAACTTCTGATATCAGCTACGAGGTCTATTTTAAACGAAAGAAGCATTTCAATCAGTTCTTCTAATGTACGCGTGGAGTGGCCAATGGTCCAAACAATCTTATGTTGAGATTTTCTTTTCATCGTAATTTTTATTCAAAGCCTTTTTCTGCGATTAGAAATATATCTCAAAGAAGAAATTGTTTTCTCGTTTTAGTGAAAAAGGCCGTTCCCGGTTTACAATGCAAAATTGATTCCCGGATTAGAATTATAGATTTTAAAAATAATTGTATAAGAAAACAGGAATTAGTTTTATTTCTTCGTTTACTAATTCCACATCCAATACCCGGGTTATATTTTTCAAGAATGCTTTAACTGTCAGCATTTGGCATTTTTCACAAATTGCTTTTTAACTCTAATAAAAATGTCTTTATCTTTTCCAATGATTCTATCATTTCGTGTTTCTCTCCGGCGGCTTTATTATTCTTTAAAAATTCTTTGGCGCCCTCAATCGTGTATTTTCTTTCCCGTAATAAATGATAGATCATTTTTAGATTTTTCACATCTTCCGGCCTGAAATACCGATCACCCTTTTTATTTTTTTTAGGTTTCAAAATATCAAATTCATTTTCCCAATACCTGATTAATGAATTGTTTTCTTTAAACATTAGAGAAACATCGCCGATAGAATAATATTGTTTTTGAAAAAGAACGTCATCCTCAGGTACAGAAATAGCATCCGGTTCCGCATTATAATCCTTTATACTTTTTCGGCCTCTTGTAGATTTGGGCTTTATTTGCTCCCGGATATCAGGCTTTTTAGTGGAAGTTTTTTTTATTTTTTTTTCCGGTGATTCCCTTTTTGGCATGTCTTCCCCAAAATCAAAACTTGTTTGTGATAGCGCCATAATTGATGCTGAGATTTAACATAAAAAATAAATTACCACTATTCATTTACAAAAATGTTGCCTGTTTGTAAATGCGCTCAAACCAAATACCTTTGCGGCATTAAAATATTTTTAAAAACAAAGATAGCTACTTAATACTTGTGCTATCTCAACCATAATAGCCATTTATCCCACAAAGCATAAAGACCACAAAGTTCGCTTTCTTTGTGAAAGTGGTGGCTTAGTGGGAAACAAGCCTGACAAGGTTGTAAAGTTAAAATTCACATGAATCTATGATGCAAAGCGCGGAAATAAGACAGCACTTTCTTGATTTCTTTAAATCCAAAGGGCACCAGATAGTTCCCTCTGCCCCGATCGTGATCAAGAACGATCCGACATTACTCTTTACTAATGCGGGCATGAACCAGTTCAAAGAATACTTTTTGGGAAATAAACCTGCGCCTTATTCGCGTGTTGCTGATACACAAAAATGCCTTCGTGTTAGCGGCAAGCACAACGACCTGGAAGAAGTGGGCGTAGATACGTATCATCACACGATGTTTGAAATGCTGGGCAATTGGAGCTTCGGAAAGGCGACCGGAGAGCCTAAGCCTTATTTTAAAAAAGAAGCCATCGCCTGGAGTTGGGAATTGCTCACAGATATTTATAAGATACCTGTTGAAGATTTATATGTTACCGTTTTTGAAGGCGATGTCAGCGAAGACCTGCCACGCGATGATGAGTCATTGAATTTCTGGAAGGAACATGTGCCTGAAGGCAGGATAATTTTTGGAAATAAAAAAGATAATTTTTGGGAAATGGGCGACACCGGGCCATGCGGGCCTTGTACAGAAATTCATGTGGATTGCAGAGGTGAAGAAGAGAAGAAACTGGTTCCCGGAAAAGATCTTGTAAATAACGACCATCCACAAGTGATAGAAATATGGAATGTGGTGTTCATTCAATACAACCGAAAGAAAGATGGTTCATTGGAATTATTACCTGCAAAACATGTGGATACCGGGATGGGTTTTGAAAGATTGGTTCGTGTGTTGCAAAATAAAAAAAGCAATTATGATACTGATATATTTACAGGAACGATTGCTGAGATTGAAAAGATTTCAGGAAAAAAATATGATTATTCAGGCACCAAAGAGGCCGTCGCGTTTCGCGTGATTGCAGATCACATCCGGGCTATTGCCTTCCCAATTACCGATGGACAATTGCCTTCAAACACTGGTGCCGGTTACGTTATCAGAAGAATATTACGGCGTGCCGTTCGCTACTATTT
Organism: Chitinophagaceae bacterium; assembly: GCA_023251335.1. Classification (GTDB taxonomy): domain Bacteria; phylum Bacteroidota; class Bacteroidia; order Chitinophagales; family Chitinophagaceae; genus Ginsengibacter. Next base: position 5,941 of record JAHEZA010000001.1, read on the forward strand.
TTCTTATCTCGATGTAAGAGAACCATTGCTTTATAAATTAGTTCCCGCGATAGCAGCCCAATTTAGAAACGTGTTTCCTGAATTGGATAAGCAAAAAGATTTTGTTGCGAAAGTGATTCATGAGGAAGAAAATAATTTTTTGAGAACATTGGATTCCGGATTAAAAAGGTTGGACGCGCTAATTGCTGACAAAAAAAATATTGACGGAAAAACTGCTTTTGAATTATACGATACGTATGGCTTTCCAATCGATCTTACCAATTTAATTGCTTCCGAAAATAAATTAGCAATTGATCTGGTTGGTTTTGAAAAAGAAATGCAACAACAAAAAAACCGCAGTCGCGCCGCCGCAGTTGTGGATACGGAAGATTGGATTGTTCTAAATGAAGATACCCGGAAAAACTTCGTTGGCTACGAAATTTTAAAAAGCAACAGCAAAGTTTCCAAATACAGGAAGACAAAATCAAAAGGAAAGGAAACATTTCAAGTAGTTTTAGACACCACACCATTTTACGCTGAAAGTGGTGGCCAGGTGGGCGATACGGGCGTGTTGGCTTTTGGTGAAGAGGAAATTCCTGTCATCAATACTAAAAAAGAAAATGAATTGATTCTTCATTTTACTGAAAAGCTACCGGCAAATATTGATTCAGAAGTAGTGGCAAAAGTAGATGCTGATAGGAGAAAAAAAACCGCGGTTCATCACAGCGCCACCCATTTGATGCACGCAGCATTGCGCAAAGTTTTAGGAACGCATGTGCAACAAAAAGGAAGCCTGGTAAATGAAGAATACCTGCGTTTCGATTTCTCTCACTTTGCTAAAATGACGAAAGAAGAAATTGAAAAAGTGGAAAGCATCGTTAACGAGAAAATAAGGGCAAATATTCCGGTGGTGATAAAACAGATGCCAAAGGAAGAAGCGATAAAAACCGGGGCAATGGCTTTGTTTGGAGAAAAATATGGTGATGTGGTTCGGGTAGTTATCATGGACCCCGAATACTCCATTGAACTTTGTGGAGGTACTCATGTGGCAAATACGGGTGAGTTGGGAATTTTTAAAATTATAAACGAAACCGCTATTGGCGCCGGTTTGAGAAGGATAGAAGCCTTTGGTGGAATAGCTGCGGAAGATTTTATCAATAAAAAACTAGAAGAATTAGGCGCTGTAAAAGAACAATTAAAAAACCCGAAAGACACGCTAAAAGCATTGGAATCTCTTTTATCAGAAAAGGAAAAACTAAATAAAGAGGTGAACTATTTAGAATCTCAAATACTTCATACAGTAAACGAACAAATAAGTAAGAATGCTGTTTTAATAAACGGTGTGAATTTTGTTGGAGAAATTGTTTCTGTTTCCAATGCAGACGCTTTGAAGAAATTGGCATCTCTTTTAAAAGATAATGTAAAAAATTTTGTTACCGTTTTGGCTGCTGATATTGATGGCAAAGCGAACGTGGTGATCGCTATCGATGAGGATATTGTTGCATCAAAAAAATTAGATGCCGCAAAAATTATTAAAGAGCACGTAGCACCGCTGATCAAAGGAGGCGGTGGTGGACAAAAAACCCTGGCTTCTGCCGGAGGGCAGGATGCTTCTAAATTGGGTGAGGTAATTGAGCAGGTAAAATCATTGCTCTAAAGTCTGGCCTGGATGAAATTTTAAGTTAACGTTAGACTATATATTCTTCAAAAAATTTGTTTTTTTTCTTTGCAGTTTTACTTTGAGATAGTAAATTTTTAATATCTCAAAATCATATTAGCATGAAAACATTTTTTATTACAGCAGCATTTACGGCCTGCTGTGGATTGTTTGCCACCAATTGTTTTGCGCAAAAAGAACAATCCCAATTAAAGAAAAACGAAGAAATTATTATTCGTAAAAACAGCAACGCACCATCGAAGACAACCATCGTAATTGACAGCAACCATGTGACGATAAACGGAAAGCCGCTTACTGATTATAACGGCGATGTCACCGTATTGAAAAGAAGCTATAGCAACAGGGAGGGAAATAGTTTCGGCATGCCCAGGCAAAGTTTTACCATTTTTGGCGCCTCCAACAAAGCATTTTTAGGTGTCCTTACTGCTAAAACTGATAAAGGCGCTGTTATCAAAAATGTAATTGATGAAAGCAGCGCTCAACAGGCAGGGCTGCAGGAGAACGATATTATTACAAAATTTGGCAACAAAGAAATTGGTACGCCAGGTGATTTGAGAGACGCAGTTGAATCATATAAACCGGGCGACAAGGTTACCGTGTACTATTTAAGAAATGGGAAAAAGAATTCCACAGAGGTTAATCTTGGAAAAACGCCCGCCAGCGGCGCGATGACTTACGATTTAGACAGCCTCAGAAACATGATGGGTCAATATTTCAATGGTAATAATTACAATTTCGGCCTACCGCAAATGCCAGGAAATCAATTTTATTTTCACAACAACCGCCCAAGGCTTGGGATCAAAATAGAAGATACGGATGCTGGCAACGGGGCTAAAATATTGAATGTGGAACCAGGCTCCGCAGCCCAAAAAGCCGGATTAAAGGCCGGCGATGTTATTACCCAAATGGACGGTGAAAAAATTAAGGATGCTAACGACGTAAGATCGCATATAATGCAATCTGAAAACAACAGCGATTTTAAAATGGAAATAAAAAGAGATAATAAGGAAATGAACATTCAGGTTCACATCCCGAAAACGTTGAATAAAATTAACGTGTAAGTTTGGGGGTGCTGCTTCGATTAAAAAAGCCCTGTTTTTAAATTTTAAAAATGGGGTTTTTTGTATTTCAACAATCCGGCGCGAGTTTCCCGAACGCTGTTAGTCAAACGCCCTGTTAATAAATTTTACCAACGGCATTAATGCTTTAAAAGATTGAATCACTTCATCAACTGATCTGGGGGAAAGCACATCATCATCCGACAAATTTTTTGTAGCGATAAAATTTTTCATTCTTAAATAATCTGCAGCCGGGTTTTCTTTGTCGTAACCTTTTGGAATATTTAGCAGCATTTGATTTTCATCTTTTTCCAATCCGCCATAATGCTTCTTGAATGCCGGAGCGCCAATGATCTTTTTAAATTCGGGGAAACAATAATCAATTTCCTGGCGAAGTTTTTTCAAGTCTGCGGGCTCAGGCCTCCACAGGCCTCCTCCAACAAAATTGTTATTGCCGGGTTGTAGATGAAAATAATAACCTCCATACATTGATTTTTTGCCGCCCCGGTTGAAAGATGCGCTAAGATTGATTTTATAAGGAGTTTTATTTTTTGAAAAACGAACATCCCGATTGATCCTAAACGTACAATTTTTTGGAATGAGCTCTTTCATGTCTTCATCAAACTCAATCATTTTCTGCAACAGTAAAACAACAAATTCTTCAAAATTATATTTAGCGGCATTGTAATTTTCCCGGTGCTCATCAAACCATGCCTTGTTGTTATTCTTTTTAAGCGCTTTTAAAAACGCAAGAGTAGGCGAAGAAATCATATTAGGGTCAAAGTAATTTTTGGATACCGTAAACGACGCAGCGTAAGCATTATCGATTGTCAACTGTCAACTGTCAACATAGTTACACCTTACCCCAATTCTCTCCTCTTTTTATTCTGTAAATCGTCATGGTGCTCACGCCGAATTTATCAGCCACTTGTTGGTTTGTCAGTTTTCGCTTCGGATTTTCGAGGATGTTTTTAATGCTTTTAACTTGTGTGGCAGTGAGTTTCAATCCTTTTGTTCTTTCTGTCTGTAGTTTTTTATAAGCCAATTTTTTAGGGCTTTTTTGTTGATGCGCATTGGCTTCCTGCTGTGCTGTCCACTTTAAATTTTTAATATTATTGTCGGTCTTATCGTGATTGATATGAATCACTATTTTTTGTTTGGTAGAATCTTTTTTCTTAAAAGCCTTAGCCACCTCGCGATGAAAATAAAGCGTCCTGTTTTTTCCATCAATGTGCAGATTTAATGTTTTGTACCCGGATGTTAATGATCCTCCAAGCAATTTCCCATCCTCATGAACATCGTCTTTATAGCTGACGGCTCGCCCGTGTGAAGAAATCGCATATTTGTTACGCATGGTTTTGTCACCCGCGAACTTAATTGGTTGCCATGTTTCTCCCTTGATTTTTTTGACCATATCTAAGATTTTAGTGATGAAGTTACAAAACTAACTTTGTATCATATTTAAAAAATCTTCTTCATTAATAATTTTAATGGATTTTATTTTTTTCGCCTTATCTAATTTGCTGCCTGCTGATTCGCCTACCACCAGGAAATTCAGGTTGCTGCTCACAGAAGAAAGTAACTTGCCCCCGTTTTCTTCAGCCATTTTTTCGGCTGCGCTTCTTTTCAATGTAGGCAAGGTACCGGTAAATAAAAAAGTAAGGTCCGAAAATTTTCCTGAAACTGGTTCTGTTTTGTCGCCCTTGATGTTGACTCCTTTATCAGCAAGCTTTTCAAGCATTCCCATGTTATCTTCATTATGAAAAAAACTGAAAACGCTTTCCGCAACTTTGCCTCCAATATCTTTTAATCCCTGCAAATCTTCAATAGAAAAATTTTTCAGATCAAAAATGTTATCTACAGCTTTGGCCAGCGTTTTTGCGGTGGTTTCTCCCACGTATCTTATTCCTAAACCATAGATCAATCGGTTAAGATTTTGCTTCTTAGAATTTTCGATAGCCGATTTCAGATTGTCCACAGATTTTTGCTTGAACCCTTCAAGCCGGCCAATTTTTTCATAATCAATTTCATAAATGGAAGGAATATCACTAATAATTTTTTCTCCATAAAACTTTCTCACATTGGCTTCGCCAAAGGTCTTCATATCCATCGCGTCTTTGCTCACGAAATGAATAATTCGCTCCACCACCTGTGCTTCGCAATTAATATTTACGCATCGCCAAACGGCTTCTCCTTCAGGTTTTATTAACCGGTCGCCACACACAGGACACCTGGCCGGAAAAGCAATTTTAGTTTCTTTTCCGGTTCTTAGTTCAGTTAACGGTTTTACAATATACGGAATTACATCTCCGGCTCTTTCCACTATAACGGTATCTCCTATTCGCAAATCTTTTTCTTCAATAATACCTTCATTAAAAAGAGAAACTGAGGAAACTGTAACGCCGCCAATAGGCACCGGTTCAATTTTGGCGACCGGCGTGATAGAACCAGTTCGCCCAACCTGGAATTCAACGTTCAATAATTTGGAAGTAGCCTGTCGTGCTTTAAATTTATAGGCGATAGCCCAGCGTGGATGATGCGTAGTGCTTCCAACCTGCTGCTGTATTTCTATTTCATTTACTTTTACCACCATCCCATCTATTTCGTAAGGTAGTGCATCGCGTTTGATTTCAAATTCAAGACAGAAATTAATAACTTCCTTGATCTCGCTGAAAACTCTCATCTGTTTCACAGGCGTGCGGAAGCCGCATTCAGAAAGCATTTGCAGAATCCCGGAATGACTATTCAATAATTCCGGATATTTTTCCTGTCCTTTTTTATTAAGCTGAATAAAACTTACGTGGTACAAAATAGCTTCCAGTTTACGCTTTCTTACGGAAGCCGGATCTTTCATTCTTAAAGAACCCGCCGCCGCATTCCTGGGATTGGCCAGTGGCGCCAACCCTTCTTCAGCAAGCGAATCATTGTATTTTTTAAAATTTTCTTTATTCAACAAAACTTCTCCGCGGATTTCTATTTTCTCAATTCCATAATCGCTAAATTTTGCCGATAATGGTATAGAACCTATCTGCCTGATATTAGTGGTGATGTCATCACCCGCAATACCATTGCCGCGGGTAGCCCCGCGAACCAGGAAATCATTTTCATAAATCAATGAAATACTGGCTCCATCGTACTTTGGTTCGGCAGTAAATGAGATCTTTTGATGGTCGGCCAGCGTATTTAGCCGGTTATCCCAGGCGATCAAATCTTCTGAATTATAGCTGTTTTCAAGGCTCAACATAGATACCAGGTGCGGTACTGTTAAAAAATCTGTATTGAGGCTGCTGCCTACTCTTTGAGTCGGGGAATCTGGGGTGATGATGGATGGATTTTCTCTTTCAAATTTTTCCAATTTTTTATAGAGCCGGTCGTACTCTTCGTCAGAAATCAAAGAATCATTCAACACGTAATAACGATATTCATGAAAGCGGAGTACGTCTCTTAGCTGCTCTGCCGTTCCTTCATTTTTTAAAAGAGTTTTTGTAAGGGTCTCTAAATCCTGTATCCTGGCCTTTGTGTACATATCTTAATTTGAAAAAATAAAACTACAAAAAATGGTTGTATTGAGAGTAGGGATTATTGATGAAAGTGATTTTACAGTGAACAATCATTTATTGAAGATTCCTGTTTTTATTCCAATTCCTTGATAGATCGTGGTTCTATCCAGTCGCCTGTTGAAGATAAATAAATCCTACCTTCCTTGTATTCATCAATAAATATTTTAAAAAAATGGATAAAAATATTTTTGCACAAAAAGTGGTGGAAAGAATGATGGAAACTGATCTTTTCAGCAAATGGCTTGGAATTGAAATAATAGAAATAAGAGAAGGCTATAGCAAAATAAAAATGACGGTCAGAGAGGAAATGGTCAATGCTTTTGGGATTGCTCATGGTGGCGTTGCTTTCTCCATGGCGGATAGCGCCTTTGCCTTTGCTTGTAATAACCGGAATAATTTATCAGTAGCGTTGGATACTTCCATCAACTTTATAAAACCTGTGCATGTTGAAGATGTTTTAATTGCGGAAGCAATAGAAGTCCATAATGGAAAATCCACCGGGTTGTATCAAATTTCAATCACCAACCAATACGATCATCTCGTTGCACTTTTTAAGGGAACATGTTTTAGAACAAATAAAAAACTGGTTGAAGAATAAGTTCTCAAATTAATTAAAGCGAAAGCTTTATACAGTGAACAAACATCTATTACAAATTTCTATTTCGTTCTCCCAGGATTCCGGGCCAAAAAATCTTTCCATCCGTTTATTTTATTGGGCGAATGATTCATTAAACCACTCCCCTGGAAATGATGACAGACAGCCACAGCCAGTGCATCTGTCGCATCAAAATATTTCGGATCTTCATCAAATGCTATAAGGCGTTGCAGCATTTTCAATACCTGTAATTTATCTGCGTTTCCGTTACCGGTAATAGATTGTTTTACTTTGCGGGGCGAATATTCTGTAACACTGATACCCGCCTGCATCGCAGCAGCAATGGCTACACCCTGCGCCCGGCCCAGCTTCAGCATGCTTTGTACATTTTTTCCAAAAAAAGGAGCTTCAATAGCAAACTCGTTAGGAGAAAATTCTATCAATAACTCACACACTTTTTGATGTATTAGTTGCAAACGTTCGTAAGCATCTTTTTTAGCAGAAATCTTTAATACATCCATAATGATTAGCGCCATGCCCGATGAAGAAACTTCAATGATCCCAAATCCCATGACCAACGTGCCGGGATCAATTCCTAAAATGATTTTTGACGTTTTATGCAATTGAAGTTTATTTTTACTGCTTATAAAAAAGAGGATGGTAAGTTATTGAGATATTTTTTTATTAAACCCTATGATTCGCAAAAACAAAAATATCAAAATATTTCTCAAATATATTTTAGCGCCTGTTTTGTGTGCATGGCTTTTCTATTCTTTATATCAGCAAATAAAGACCCAACCCAATCTTCACCAATCCTTGGCGCTTATAAAACGTGCGCCTTTTGGGCCACAAACATGGAAATTTTGGCTAGTAATTTTCCTGGCATTGGTGAATTGGGGAATGGAAGCACGAAAGTGGCAACTGCTTTTGGTGCCTATTCAAAGAATGAGTTTTTTGCGGGCATATAAATCTATCCTGAGCGGAGTAACGCTTTCGCTAAATACACCAAACCGGATGGGTGAATATGGCGGACGTATTTTATATGTGAAAGAAGGTAGCCGTCTACAAGCCATTTCACTATCTATTGCCGGAAGCATCAGCCAATTAATCGTAACACTGGTTGTGGGATGTGGCGGACTAACGTATTTATTATTTTTCCAAAACGCACGTCCGGATCCGATCATGGGGCTTTCTGTCTTTTGGGTAGAAATCTTACTCTTCATTTCAACATTCATATCTTTGGTACTTATCTTGTTTTTCTTTCGACTTTCATGGCTTGTAAAAATCATAGACAAAATACCCAAGGCGGGAAAAGTGGCAAAATATATTAACGTTTTAGAGGCATTTACTCCTAAACTATTGTTAAGGCTACTTTCACTTTCTTTCTTTAGGTATTTAGTTTTCGTCATACAATATATATTGCTGCTACAAGTTTTGAATGTTGAAATATTTTGGCTGGATTGTTTCTGGATTATAAGTATTCTCTTTTTAGTACTTGCGATAGTACCATCATTTGCAATTGCCGATTTGGGCATACGTGGAAAATTCAGCACAGCATTATTAAGTATGTATAGTAGCAACACGATTGGAATCTTGGGCACTACTTTTGGTATCTGGTTTATCAACTTATTTATTCCCGCTCTTGCAGGAGGAATCTTAATTTTAGGAATTAAATTTTTTAGAACAAAAAAATAGAAGACAATTTGAAGTTAGCCATCTCTTTTTTATTTTTATTGCTCTCCGCAATTCGCCCGGAAACGCGACAAGTGTCGAATCAATCCTGCGGAGTTCGCAATACTGCTTTCAAAGACGGAGAAGAAATTACGATGAAGGTTTATTATACCACACTCGGTATGTATGTGGGCGCCGGTGAGGCCAGGTTTAAGACTTCGCTCGAAAGATTTAATGGAGTGCCTGTTTACCATTGTGTGGGAACGGGGAACACCTATTCCTTTTTTGATAACTTTTTTAAGGTGCGCGACCGCTATGAATCCTATATAGATACTGCCAGCATGATGCCTGTAAAATTTGTTAGAAATGTTTCTGAAGGAAATACCAAAATATACAACAATGTTACTTTTAATCACGATGCAAACACAGCTACCAGCACGAATGGATTATTCAATGTAACCCCGTGCATCCAGGATGTGGTAAGCTCGGTATATTACATGCGTAACATCGACTTTAGTAAATATAAGCGTGGAGATAAAATTCCTTTTGATATGTTCTTAGACGACCACATTTATCATCTTTATTTGCGCTACGAAGGGAAAGAAAAGGTAAAAACCCAATATGGAAAATTCAGGGCTATCAAATTGAAGCCGTTGCTTATAAAGGGTAACGTATTTGAGGGTGGTGAAAATATGACTGTATGGGTAAGTGATGACCCGAACCATATATTATTGCGCGCTGAGAGCCCCATATCTGTGGGCTCTGTCAAAATAGATATGATGGGATACAGGAACCTTCGTTATCCGCTTTCGTCTCTTATCAATTTTAGATAATTTAATTTTCCGCTTTCTCCTGGTTCTTTTTTTCAAGATATTTTATTCGTGCAAATACTAGTATCAGTATGCCATTGGCCAGGTAGGTAAGTGATAAAAAAATATTTTCACCATGGGTAAGCGTGACCCCTTTAAATTGTTCTTTGATAAAAAAATAAATTATTATACCCATACCTAATGCCAGCAGCAAGATGATTGTCCTCTTTATTCTCATTTAAAAATAAATTTTCTTAAAAAATACTTTCCAGCTTAAATGTTTGTTTACTGTGTATGCCCCTGTCCGCTTGCTGAACGGTGCAACATTCGACGGCCGGGTCGTGCTCGAAAAATAAAATGAAATCGTTTTGACTCGCCTCATCCAAAAATGATTTTTTTTCCTTTAAGGTTTCCAAAGGCCTGGTATCGTAAGACATGATGTAAGGGAGTCCAATATGGGAGATGGATGGTAGCAGGTCGGCAACGTACACGATGGTCCTATCTTTATATCTGATTTGCGGCAGCATCATAAATCCGGTATGACCATTTACAAATCTGATATTGAAATTTTTTATGAATTCAACACCTTCTTCTATTTCTACCATTTTCAACTTTCCGCTTTCTCTGATAGGTAATATATTTTCTTTCAAAAAGCTGGCTTTTTCCCTGTCATTAGGATTAGTAGCCCATTCCCAATGTTTTTCATTACTCCAGTAAGTTGCGTTTTTGAAAGCAGGAACTAATTGGTTGTCTATTTTTTCAATAGCACCACCGCAATGATCGAAATGAAGATGAGTTAAAAAAACATCCGTAACGTCGTCCTTAGCAAATCCATATTTCGCCAGCGATTTCTCAAGTGTATCTGTGCCGTTAAGATAATAGTGGCTGAAAAATTTTTCTGATTGTTTATTTCCAATTCCCGTGTCTATCAGGATTAACCTGTCTTCATCTTCAATAAGCAGGCATCTCATAGCCCAATTGCACATGTTATTTTCATCTGCAGGATTTAAATTGTTCCAGATGCTTTTTGGCACTACGCCAAACATAGCACCGCCATCCAGTTTAAAATAACCTGCATTTACAGAATATAATTTCATGCGTATTTTTATTTCAGAGATTATAAATATTTCGTTTAGATTTCTTCAAAACAAGGGTTCCTGTTGTGCCTTGATTTCCTCCGATTCTTATAATGTTACGATAAAAAAGCCAAATTTAAATCATATTGAAACACAATCTAAACAGCAATTCTTAATTTTACCACCAACCCAATAAATAATAATGACAGCTACAGAGTGGAGTTACCTGATATTCGGAATTGTGTTAATTCTTGCCGTAATTATTGATCTTGGCGTAATAAACAAGAAATCTCATTCCGTTTCGGCAAAAGAAGCCTTGTTTCAAACGCTGTTTTGGGTTGGTTTAGCAATTGGATTTTTTATTTTTGTCTGGTTTGAAGACGGGCAGACAATTGCCCTTGAATACCTAAGTGCGTACCTGATGGAATGGGGGTTGAGCATCGACAACATTTTTGTTTTTATATTAATTTTTTCCTATTTCAGTATCCCGGAACGACATGCCAACAGGGTTTTACTTCTTGGAATTTTATTGGCTATTATTTTAAGAATTATTTTTATCACGATAGGAATTGCGCTTATTCACAAGTTCTATTGGATACTATACATTTTTGGAGCATTCCTTGTTTACACCGGGTTCAAAATGTTTGTGGCAAAATCGGACAGTGAGTTTGACCCTAAGCAAAATATGGTTTATAAATTTTTACAAAGAATCCTTCCGCTTTCCAACGACAACAGCAGCGGTAAATTTACCATGAGGATTAATGGGAAAAAGCATTATACCATGCTCTTTGTAGTGATGATCATGCTGGCAGCGACCGATATTGTTTTTGCGTTGGACTCAATCCCTGCCGTATTTTCGATCACCCAAAATGAGATGGTCATTTATACTTCGAATATTTTCGCGGTATTAGGGTTACGTTCCCTGTTTTTTCTTTTAAGAAGCGCGGTAGAAAAATTCAAATACCTAAAAGAGGGAATCGCAATAATTTTAATATTTATTGGACTTAAAATGCTGATCTCTTATTTTGGTGTCCATTTGCATATTGTTATTTCATTGGCAGTAATAGTTCTTTGCCTGGGAGGCTCTGTATTATTTTCTATTTATAAAAATAACCAAAACCTAAAGAAACTCAAAGAAGAATAATTGAATGTAAATATAAATTATACTGTTGAGCAAATTGCTGAAATAATCGATGGGAAATTGGTCAGCCGGAATCTGTCTGTCCCGCACCCGGCTTATCTTTCATTAGATAGTCGTAAAATTTCTTTTCCTGAAACCACTTTATTTCTTGCCATAAAAAACAAACATCAGAATGCGAATTTATTTTTAGATAATCTTTACGACAGAGGGGTCAGAAATTTTATTACTGACGATAAAGAACTTGATATCGCAAGCCTTTTGCCTATCCATAATAAAGAAAAGGGAACACGTTCAGCGTCAAACATTATTTTAGTTCCTGATTCCATTGCAGCCTTACAAAAATTAGCTATCTATCATCGAAGCCAATTCATTAAAAATCATTTACCTGTTATTGGCATTACCGGAAGTAATGGAAAAACGATAATAAAAGAATGGCTTTACCAGCTACTGGGAAATGAATATTCTATTGTTAGAAGCCCAAAAAGTTTTAACTCTCAAATCGGAGTTCCGCTTAGTGTGTTGAATATTCAGCCTGAAAATGACCTGGCTATTTTTGAAGCCGGCATTTCCAAGACCAATGAGATGAAAAATCTTGAAAAAATTATACAACCGACCATAGGGATATTTACAAATATTGGTAATGCGCATGATGAAGGTTTTAAAAACAGGCAACAAAAAATAAGTGAAAAACTAATTCTTTTCCGGAAAGCCACGCATCTGATTTTTTGCGCGGATGACAAAGATTTACTGAAAGAAATAAAACTATTCAAACAAAAAAATAAACAACTGCGATTATTTTCATGGGGAAGAAACAATGATAATATTCTGCAAATAAAAAAGATTAAAAAAGGGATTGGTGCATCATTAATTGAAGCTGTTCACCAACGTAAAAAGGTAAATATAGAAATCCCTTTTACTGATGATGCTTCTGTTCAAAATGCCATACATTGCTGGTGTTCATTATTTATTTTGGATAAGGCCAATGAAAAAATCCTCAAAAGATTTAATACGCTGTTTCCAATTGAAATGCGGCTGGAAATCAGGCAGGGAATTAATCATTGTAATATTATTAATGACAGTTACAGCAATGATTTTTATTCGTTAAATATTGCGCTCGATTTTTTGGGGCAGCAAAAACAACATAAAATCCACACTGTTATCCTTTCTGACATTTTGCAATCGGGAATTGATTCAAAAAAACTATATGCAGAAATTGCTTCGCTGGTAAGCCAAAAGAAGATTGATAAGATAGTCGGCATCGGACCGGGAATTTTTTCGCAACAAAAAGAATTTTCATCTATCAAAAACAACATCTTTTTTAAGTCAACCAATGAATTTTTACAACACATTTTTCTATCCGATTTTCATGAAGAAACTATCTTGATAAAAGGTGCCAGGCCATTTGAATTCGAAAAAATCAGCCACGTGTTAGAACAAAAAGTGCATCAAACTGTTCTATCAATTAATTTGAATGCGGTGGCTCATAATCTGAAAAAATATAAAGAAAAGCTAAATCCGTCTACAAAAATAATGGCCATGGTAAAAGCTTTCAGTTATGGAAGTGGCAGCCACGAAATAGCTTCAGTACTGGAATACAATAAGGTAGATTATCTGGCGGTAGCTTATGCGGATGAAGGAATTGAATTAAGAAAAGCCGGTATTACATTACCCATCATGGTAATGAATATTGATAACAGCACATTCGATTCTATCATAAACAACAACCTGGAGCCCGAAATATTTTCATTTGCGTTGCTTCACGAATTTTCTGATTATTTAAAAAACTCGGAAATCCAGGACTATCCCGTTCATCTGAAAATAGATACAGGAATGCACCGGCTTGGCTTTATGGAAGAAGAGATCAATTCTCTTTGTGACGATTTAAAAGGTAATCAATTCATAAAAATTAAAAGTGTATTTTCTCACCTGGCAGCCAGCGAAGATTCTGCGCAGGATGAGTTTACTTTTTTGCAATTCAAAATATTCAAAAAATGTTGTTCTACTATTGAGAATTCACTGGGTTATCAATTTAATAAACATATCTCTAATACCTCTGCAATCAGCCGCCATCCTGAATTACAAATGGATATGGTTCGTTTGGGGATAGGTTTATATGGCATAGATAGCAATGCAACGATGCAAAAGAATCTAAAAAATGTTTCCACGCTAATCACTACTATTTCTCAAATAAAAAAAATAAAAGCGGGGGAAACTGTTGGATATGGAAGAATGGGAAAGATAGAAAAGGATAGTCTAATTGCGGTAGTTCGTATCGGGTATGCAGATGGCTATTCGCGCAGATTGGGAAACGGAAATGGTAAGATGCTTATAAAAAATAACTTAGTGCCTGTTATTGGAAACATATGTATGGACATGACGATGCTGGATATATCGGGATTAAAAAATGTGAAAGAAGGTGATGAGGTGATCGTTTTTGGAGATGGGCTTTCATTACAATTGTTATCCCAATGGGCGCAAACGATACCTTATGAAATTATGACGGGCATTTCTCAAAGAGTGAAGAGAATTTATTTTGAAGAATGAACAAACCATCAACTAACACATGAGAAAAAGAACTGTTTTTTTAATCATACTCTTTATAGTAATCGCGGACCAGGCGCTAAAAATCTATATAAAAACGCACTATCATGTAGGCGAATCACATTCGATATTTGGGAATTGGTTTCAATTATATTTTATCGAAAATGAAGGAATGGCTTATGGATGGAAGCTCGGAGGACAATGGGGAAAAATAATGTTGACCTTGTTTAGGCTGACTGCTGTTATTTTAGGTGTCCTTTACATTAAAAAAATTATTGAAAAAAATTATCCGCCAGGGTATATTATTTGTATCGGGTTAATTTTTGCGGGTGCGCTTGGCAACCTTATTGACAGTCTTTTTTATGGAATGATTTTCGAAAACAGTAGTATGTTCACCTACAACGTGGCCCGGATATTTCCGAAAGATGGATACGCAGGTTTTATGCATGGAAGGGTAGTAGATATGCTTTATTTTCCCATTATAAAGCATGCTAGCTTACCGGGGTGGATTCCATTTATTGGTGGTAAGCAATTCTCTTTTTTTAATTATATTTTTAATATAGCCGACGCATCGGTGTCTGTGGGCGTTATCACGATTATCGTTTTTAGAAAACGTTTCTTTCGTCGTCAGGAAAAAATTCTGTCCGCTGAAGAGATATCATAATCTCATGTTTGCTAATAATTAACTTATCGAATTAAAGGCCTTAGGCAATTTTATTATCTTTGTCCATTAAATTTTTTCTGTGAAAAAGAGAAGTGTTTTATTTATTATTTCGGCAATTGTAATCGCTGATCAACTACTTAAAATTTATATAAAGACCCACTATCATGCAGGAGAATCGCATCGGGTTTTGGGAAACTGGTTTCAATTGTATTTTATAGAAAATGAAGGGATGGCTTATGGTTGGAAGTTTGGAGGTGAATTTGGAAAAATGGCCCTGACCCTATTCAGATTTGGAGCAGTAATCTATGGTGTTTTTTATATCAAAAAAATTATTGAAAGAAAATACGCAACTGGCTTTATTATTTGTGTAGCACTCATATTTGCGGGGGCATTGGGCAATTTAATTGACAGCATGTTTTATGGTTTAATTTTCGAAAGCAGTAGTTTCGATACTTACCAAATTGCGAAAATTTTTCCTAAACATGGCTACGCGGGATTCTTACACGGCAACGTGGTTGACATGCTTTATTTTCCTATTATCCACACAAAATTACCTTCATGGATTCCTGTATGGGGAGGTACTTATTTTGATTTTTTTAGCCCTATTTTTAACCTGGCGGATGCTTCTATTTCAACAGGAATTATCGCGATATTGGTTTTTCAGAAGCGTTTCTTTAAAAACAATTCTTCTCAAGTAAATACCCGCAGTATAGAAACTGAAGCCATCGTTAACGATGAGGTGCAGGTTTCTTAGTGGGCAAACAAAAATTAACAATTTTAAATCGTACAATGAAATTACTCCGCATTATTGGTTCTTTTTTATTCGTTATGATTTTAATGAATGCTTGCCAAAAAGAATACAGTATTGAAAATGGCAATAAAGGCGTAGCAAAAGGGAATTGGCAATTTAACAACGGCTCTGCACTTTACAAAGGAGATATGGACACTATTTATCAAATATCTTCAGGAAGCACTAATGAACTTTTTCTTGTAGGCGCTAGTACCAATGGTACACAGCACTTTGAGATGCATTTATTCGCTGATACTTTTAAAATTGGAACATATAAAGCATCCGCATTTCAATGTTCTTTTTTTTATTCATCTTCCGTAGAAACAATTTACGAGGCATCGCAGCTTGTTGGAGAATTTGTGGTGAACATTACATCTATAGATGACAATAACATTGAAGGAACCTTTTCAGGAACTGCTACGGATTCCAGCGGAAATTTAGTGCAGTTAACATCAGGATCTTTTAATTCAACTTTTGCGGGCGGAATAATTAATCCGCCATCTTCCGGCGTTTTAGGCGATAGCGCGGGAAACTGTAAACCTGTAACTATTGGTGGAACTTATGCTCAGGGAATACCTACTACTAATGCAAACACCTTGCAGGTGCAGGTTACGGTAACTACTCCAGGCTCCTATGAAATATCGACGAATACGGTTAATGGAGTTTCTTTTTCAAGAACAGGTACCTTTGCTGTGGCGGGCCCTCAGAACGTTCTTTTATTTGCCAGCGGCACCCCCACCACTTCGGGCGGTAATTTGTTTACATTAACTTATGGAAATAGTCAATGTGCCTTTACATTAAATGTGTCGGGCGATGCGACCGGTACTTTGGGGAGCAACGCTGGTGCATGTACCTCTTTTGCCGTTAATGGAACCTATCAGCAGGATGTACCCATGAACATTGGAAATACTGTTACAGTTGAAGTAAATGTAGCTACGCCAGGTGCTTACAGCATTAGCAGCGATTCGGTAAATGGAGTACGATTTTCAGGGGCAGGAATATTTTCGGCCACGGGTGTTCAAAGTGTTGCTTTAACAGGAAATGGAACACCCATAGATGCCGGGGTACAAAATTATAATGTTGTTTTCGGTACCAGCACGTGTGGGTTTGGGCTTACTTTTTTACCCGCTGCAGCAGCATCGGATGATTATTTTCCCCTTTCATTAAATTCTAACTGGACATATGAATTGACTGGCGGAAGCGCTTCTGATGCTATTACCACTAAAGTTATTGGTTATTCACCCACTATTGGAGGGCAGTCTTATCAGGTCATGCAGGGAATCGAGACTCAGAGCAGCACCGTAGCGGATTCATTTTATTTTAGAAAGCCCGGTGGTGAATATTACCAATATGTTGATTTTTCGAAATGGTTTGGATTTGATCAGTATGTTGGAAGCGAATTTATTTTTTTAAAGGATAATGTGGGCGTTTTGCAAACATGGTCCACACCAAACATCTCAGGAACCATCGGTGGGAACCCGGTTTCCGGCCATGTGGAAATGGAAATTCTTGACAAAGCTGTACCTGTTACGAGTATTCCGGGATTTAATTTTCCGGACGTAATTAAAGTACAGTATCAATATTTTATTACTGGAATTACAAATCCGATATTGACCCAGGAAAGATGGTTCGCAAAGAATACCGGCGAAATATATTTCAGTTCGAATGACGGAACTTCTAGTAAAATTTACCAGGTGACTGCCTACCAGGTTTTCTAATAAGAAAACGATTATATTAAAAAAAGCCCCCGAATTCCGGTGGCATTTTTTTGTCTATGAGAAAAGGAAAAACGCTAGTTGCTTTTAATCAATTTATTCTGTACCTCGGTTCCATTGTGGAATACAGTCAAAATATACATTCCTGAAGGAAGGGTAGATACATTATCAAAAGTAACTTCTGAATTTCCTGCACCTAACTGGACACTTTTTTTGATCAAACATTTTCCGTACATGTCAAAAAGGTTCATTTCTACCTTGCCCAGCTCTGGAAGAAAAACATTTACTTTTAAATTATTCTTGAAAGGATTGGTTGTCGATATTTTAAATTGCACTGCTTTGTTATAGAGCATGATTGTTTTGGAATAACTTAACACGTTCTCATCTTGGTTTGTCAATTTGAGCCTGTAATAATTCACAGTAGAAATATTTTCAGGATCGGTAAAAGTATAGCCCTCCATGCCTTTGCCTTCTTTCGGATCCACCACGCCGACGCTTGTAAAATGAATTCCATCCACGCTTTTTTCCACTTCATATTTCTTGATGGTATTTTTGTCGGCTACAGCCCATTGTAAAATATTTTTTGAATTCAGTACCGTGCCACTAAAGTTTACAATCTTTGCAGTCAGTACGCTACACTTGCTGCTAAGCACTTTTAAAAATACTTTCTGGCTATTATCTACCGAACAATTGATATCAGTCAAATTAGAAATAGTTGTCGCTACTTTAAGCCTGAAGTAAAATCCACTGTCAGCCGCCGTGGGCGTAAAGGCTGCATCTACATGATATTGATATAAGCCATTTATCAACACTGGCGTTATAATGTGAGGATCAACTCCGGGAACAACAGCACCTCCGGAAATCTTTACAGGGAACCAGGTTGTTCCTCCATCACCACTTGCCTCCCATTGATAATTTCCGTAATTGTTATAATAACTTTTTACAGTGTCTGTAATGGTAATCGGGTATCCCGCGCATGCCACAGCAGTATCATTAGGATTCATAATAAGATTAGGATAACAAGTAGATAAATTGATATCATCAAGAACCCAATCATTCCCATCGCCACCGGAAGCATTGTTTTTAATACCTATCACAAAACTTGTTTCCGAAGGGCCGGTTTTGTAAATGAATCCTCTTTTTTCCCAGGTTCCGGAATAGTGAATATTTCCGCTGGAATAGTAATCAATATCATTGATTGTAAAAGTAAGATTCGGCATCACGCCGTGATACTTGTCGTTAAATCCAGGGCCCGGATCGTGACCATAGGTAGTTCCATTTAAATCGGCCCCACACTGTCCACATAGATTTCTTACCCACGCCGAAAATTCATAGTAAGTATTTGGGCACACATTTTTAATTGTATCAAAATAGCAAAGTCCTGTGTTATAGTTAGCATTTACCAATAGCATATATCCACCAGTTGTTCCTGGTCCGACTGGTAAATTCCCCAAAGAAGTATTTGCAGCGTTAGTATGATCTCCTACAATATCCCATGCTCCAAAAACCCGGTGGATGTTAGGCTTAAATGATACTGTATTATTGGTAGTACCGTCAGCACTTGTATTATTCACAATGTCATAATAATCGTCATTAGGCGAATTTTGGGATATAATTACTTTGGTATATCCTGGAGCATCGATTGGCTTTGCTCTGTTTTGCGAATTCCCATTTTCAAAAGAACTTTCTGCTGAAAAACTTGCTCCTGAAAAATTTGGGCAGAAACCCTGATTTTGAAGAACCATAATATCCGTATTAGGGAAATGGTATATATAATCTTTACCTGATTCTGTATAATAGAAATTGCCGCCAAGATGAAGAGTGGTTCCAAAACCGGCGGTAATTTTTAATTGATATGCCACAATTCCCAAAGTACCCGGGCCGGCCTTGGGTACGTCACCACCTTTGACAACACCGCCGC
>JAHEZA010000087.1 GCA_023251335.1 Chitinophagaceae bacterium
CTCTATTATTTGTTTATTTACTGTGTTTTAAGTGACATAATCCTGGCTACATATTTTCCCAAAACATCGAATTCAAGATTCACCAAATTATTTATACTTAAGGAATTAAAATTGGTGTGCAACATTGTATAGGGTATAATAGCAACTGTAAAATTGGTTTTATTTACAGCAAAAGCGGTAAGACTGACACCATTGACGCAAACGGAGCCTTTTTCAATAATCAGTGGCGCAAATACTTCATTAAATTCAAAAGTAAACTCAACGCTTCCTCCCTTATCGTTCCTGGAAACACAAGTTCCTGTGCTGTCTATATGCCCTTGTACAATATGACCATCTAATCTGTCATTTAGTTTCATCGAACGCTCAAGGTTAATTAAACTTCCCTTTCCCCATTGGTCCAGGTTGGTTTTTTTGAATGTTTCTTCTATGGCGGTTACTCTGTAAATATCGTTTTTGATATCTTCAATTGTTAAACAAACGCCGTTATGGCTAAGGCTTTCATCTATTTTCAATTCATGCGCTAATGAACCTTTAATATAAAATTCGCGGTTCGATTGCCTGGTGAGAACTTCTGTTATTTCTCCGATAGCCTCTATAATGCCTGTAAACATATTTTTGTTTTTAGTCTTCTAAAAAAATGATCATTTTTTCGTTTTTTGATTTAAAAAATACTTTATCTTTGCACTCCTTTAAAAAAAACGGAAAATTCTATGCTTATAATTGATTCAAAAGATTGCGAAAATATAGATAAAGCGCTTAAAAAGTATAAGAAAAAATTTGAGAAAAGCCGCACATTGCTGGAACTTCGCGATCGGCAGTCTTTTACCAAACCGTCTGTGAGGAGACGTGGTGAAGTGTTGAAAGCAGTTTACAAACAGCAAATTGCGAGCGGTAAAATAGAAGTATAAGTTACAAACATATTTTTAATATATCTGTTTCCGGTAGGCCGAAGTTCGTAACTTTATGCTTACCGGATTTTTTATGCCTTATACCGAAACATATCCAATACAAGAGTATTTGAATTATCTCACATTCCAAAAGAGATATTCAAAAAATACCATTATTTCGTACCAAAATGATCTTACTGGGTTTTTTGAATTTATTTTTTTGGAGTATAAAATCAATGATGTACAGCAAATTGCCACGCCGCTGATACGAACCTGGCTTGCTTCACTGAAAGAGAATAAAGTTTCTTCCAAAACGATCAATAGGAAAATTTCCACTTTAAAGTCTTTCTTTAAATACCAACTTAGAATAAAAGGAATGCTGGTTAACCCCGCTTCTCCTATTTCCTCGCTTAAAGTAAGCCGCCGTCTTCCTTCTTTTATTGAACAAAAGGATATACAATCTTTATTAAATAGTGATGCCTTCGGCGATAGTTTTGAAGGAAAAACTAATTTTTTAATTTTTGAGATATTATATCAAACGGGAATCAGAAGAAGCGAGTTGATTGGTTTAAAAGAAAAGCATGTTGACAAAACTGCCGGGAATATAAAAGTTTTAGGAAAAGGAAATAAGGAAAGAATCATTCCTGTAAATAGTAATTTGATTAAATACATGGAGGAATATATATTGGAAAAAAGAAAAAAATTCCCGGTTTATTCTGACGATATTCTTTTAGTAAACAAAAAGGGAGAAAAATTATATCCTAAGTATATCTATAACGTCGTTAAAATAAATCTGGAACAGGTGTCTACTAATGAAAGAAAAAGTCCTCATATTTTGCGCCATAGTTTTGCCACTCATTTGACAAATAACGGTGCACAGATAAACGCTATTAAAGAATTGTTAGGTCATACCAGCGTTGCTGCAACGCAAATTTATACTCATAATACCATCGAAAAGTTAAAAGATATTTATCAAAAAGCCCATCCAAAATCCTGAAAAATCCAACCAGGGAATTATCCAATCGGTCAGAAAATTTATTTTTGAAAAATGCGTTCTTCAATGTAACTTCATCTTAGTAAAATAAAGTACTCATTTATGAAATTTGTAGAAACAATGCTAATTTGATTTACCCGAATAATTTTTATTTTTCACTTAAAAATTGCGATAATTATGAACGTAAACATTCAGACGCTGCATTTTGATGCAGACACAAAATTGGTGACATTTATAGAAAAAAAGATTTCAAAGCTCACCCAGTTTCACGAACGAATAACAAAAGTGGATGTCTTTTTAAAACTGGATAACGTAGCTCATAATATTAAAGATAAAATCGCGGAGATAAAAGTTCATGTACCCAGGCATGATTTTTTTGTAAAACATTCTTCCAAATCTTTTGAAGAGAGTTTTGATGTGGCTCTGGATTCAGTGATCACGCAGATAAAAAGAAAAAAAGAAAAAATGGCGGCTTAACCATCGGTCATTTCCGAAGCATTTAAATAACCTCCTTTTCCGGAGGTTATTTTGATTTTGAGACGTTCTGTGAGCTTAAAATCCGGCTGTTTTAATTGTAATAAATTTTTCTTTTCAAAATTTTTCCATTAAACATTTTCCATTACCTTTGCCTTCCCAAAAAATAGCCCTTACATGGAATATTGGTTGGGTAAGTTCATTCTAAGGCTGAATCGGGGCAATTGCCAGTGTAGCTCAGTTGGCCAGAGCAGCTGATTTGTAATCAGCTGGTCGGGGGTTCGAATCCCTCCACTGGCTCTCCAAATTTTTAAAATTTTGGGTATTGATTTAGAGTTTATTAAGGATTCGTAAAAAGCGAAAAGACTTAAGTTCTGATTCAAAAAGATTTAGGGCAGATGGCCGAGTGGTTAAAGGCGACAGACTGTAAATCTGTTCTCTCACGAGTACGTAGGTTCGAACCCTACTCTGCCCACAGAGAATATTAGTTTTTTGAAATAGGATGTTTGACTTCTTTCAAGCTGTTGTAGCTCAGGGGTAGAGCACTTCCTTGGTAAGGAAGAGGTCGTGAGTTCAATTCTCATCAACAGCTCTTCTTTAAAAGCTGAAAAAAATATTTAAGCGGAAGTAGCTCAATTGGTAGAGCGATAGCCTTCCAAGCTATAGGTCGCGAGTTCGAGACTCGTCTTCCGCTCATTATAAAATATTTTCTCTTCTTGAAGGGGAAGATAAAAAATTTTAAATTAAAAATTAAAAACAAACAAAATGGCAAAAGAGAATTTCAAAAGGGATAAACCCCACGTTAACATTGGCACTATTGGCCACGTTGATCATGGAAAAACAACCCTTACCGCCGCTATTACCGATATTTTGTCTAAAAAAGGTTTAGCGGAAAAAAAGAACTATGCAGATATTGATGGCGCTCCGGAAGAAAAAGAAAGGGGCATCACTATTAATACAGCACACGTTGAATATGCAACGGCAAATCGTCACTACGCACACGTAGATTGTCCTGGTCACGCTGATTATGTGAAGAACATGATTACCGGTGCAGCACAAATGGATGGAGCAATTTTGGTGGTGGCTGCAACAGACGGCCCTATGCCTCAGACAAAAGAACACATTCTACTTGCCCGCCAGGTAGGTGTTCCTCGTATCGTGGTTTTTATGAACAAAGTTGATTTGGTTGACGATCCTGAGTTATTAGAATTGGTTGAAATGGAAATTCGTGAGTTGTTAACTTCTTACGGTTTTGATGGAGATAATACGCCTATTATCCAGGGTTCCGCTACAGGTGCTTTGGCTGGTGATGAAAAATGGATAGCTAAAATTGATGAATTGATGGATGCAGTTGATACTTACATTCCATTACCTCCTCGTCCGGTTGACCAACCCTTCCTTATGTCTGTGGAAGATGTATTCTCAATCACAGGCCGTGGTACCGTTGCTACCGGTCGTATTGAAAGAGGACGCATTAAAGTTGGCGAACCGGTTGAAATAGTAGGTTTGATGGAAAAACCATTAACCTCTACTGTTACTGGTGTAGAAATGTTTAAAAAGCTTCTAGATCAAGGTGAAGCAGGCGATAATGCTGGATTGTTACTTCGCGGTATTGAAAAGACTCAGATTCGTCGTGGAATGGTACTATGCAAGCCAGGAACTATCACACCGCATACTGAGTTCAAAGGCGAAGTTTATGTATTGAGCAAAGAAGAAGGTGGCCGACATACACCCTTCTTTAATAAATATCGTCCTCAGTTTTATTTCCGTACCACAGATGTAACAGGAGAAGTGGAATTACCTGCAGGAACAGAAATGGTAATGCCTGGAGATAATACTTCTCTTACAGTGAAACTCATCCAACCAATTGCAATGGAAAAAGGATTGAAATTTGCAATTCGTGAAGGTGGACGTACGGTCGGAGCGGGACAGGTTACTGAAATTATAAAATAAGATGTCATATCTTTGAAACTAAATTAGCTAATTAGCAAATTTGCTAATTAGCTAATTTAGTTTTACGGGCATAGTTCAATGGTAGAATAGAGGTCTCCAAAACCTTTGATCAGGGTTCGAATCCTTGTGCCCGTGCTAGGTAATATTGATTAAATGCATTTAGTTTAACTGAATACTATTTTCAAATTTTTAGATTTTCAAATTTTTTTTATGAATAAAATTGCATTGTACGTTAAAGATTCTTACAAGGAAATGATGCAGAAGGTGACGTGGCCTACCTGGGAGGAACTCCAGCAATCTACTATGATTGTTTTAGCCGCTACCATAATCATTACGGCAATTGTGGCTTTAATGGATTTCGTTTCTAACGGAGTTTTAAAATTTATTTATTCTTTATTTAAGTAAACCATGACAGAAAATATAGAAGGAGCCCCTGAAAGTGTTTCAGATAATGCACCGTCCGCACCGGAAAAAAACACAAGGTGGTATGTCCTCAGAGTAGTGAGCGGTAAGGAAAGAAAAGTAAAGGAATATCTTGATAAAGACATCATTCGCGAAGGATGGGATAAAGATATTTTGCAGATTTTTCTTCCCGTTGAAAAAGTATATAAAGTGGTAAATGGGAAAAAGGTGATGAGGGAACGCAATTTCTATCCTGGGTATGTAATGATTGAAGTGCTTGATGGAAAACTTACAGGCGAAATGGTGCAACATTTAAGTAACACTACAAATGTAATGCACTTCTTAACAGATGGGAAGGGATCAAAAGGTGAAATAATAAGCCTGAGAAAATCGGAGGTAAATAAGATGCTCGGTAAAGTGGATGAAATGTCTGATGCTGGTGGAATGAAGATGAGCGAACCGTTCATTGTTGGCGAAACCATAAAAATTATTGATGGCCCTTTCAACGATTTTAACGGTGTTATTGAAGAAGTAACAGACGAAAAGAAAAAATTAAAAGTTCAGGTGAAAATTTTCGGACGCGCCACCCCTGTTGAATTGAGCTATATGCAGGTGGAAAAATTATCATAAATATGTTTCTCTTTAGCTCGCGAATTTAAGGAGCTATCAAAATCTTGATCCGATATAGTGTGGTAGCATGGCCCGCCAAGTGGGCCAATCATGCGTCATATCTTCTCCCCAAATATCAAGTTCATAAGTAATTCCTTTGTTGTATAATACACCGGCAAAATCTCTGGATGCCTGTGGGTCTTCATAACTGCCGCTGCCCGATAAGATATGAATGTGGTTGCTTTTTCTAATGTTATCGAGATACCATGTATCGGTCAAATTAGGCATATAATTCATCGGAGAATTAAAGTAAACCTGGTCGTCATTAAATCCTTTTGTGTATTCATGCAAATCGTAAACGCCACTCATAGCAATAACGCCGTTGATAATATCTGGCTTTTTTAAAAATAAATTCATGCTGTGTAAAGCACCGAAACTAGCGCCACAAGTGATTACAGGCGTTTCCTGTGAGGTGCTGTTTTTAATAAATGGGATTACTTCACTAAAAACATAATTATTAAACTCATTGTGACGTATGGCTTTGTGTTCGCCCCACATGCTATCATGCATCCAGCTTTCGTTGTTCATACTATCAATGGAAAAAACTTTTATTTTTCCGGAATCAATAAAATGAGCAAGAGAATCAATCATCTGAAACCGTTCGTATTCCAAATAATCTGCTGCTGCCGTTGGTATTAGCAACAAAGCAAATCCATAATCGCCGTAAGTAGCAATGGGCATTTCTTTGTTTACTGAAGGACTGTACCATGAAGTAAGTTCTCTCTTCATAAATATTTTTTGGAATTGAGGGTAATGAAATGTTTTTATGAAATTATGAAATTCTTTACAATCTTGCAGTAATGCTTTCACAGCTGCAAATGAAAAAATAAAAATTTCAATTAAATGTCGGTTTACTACATATTCTCTGTTACAAAAAAATGCTTACCAGCTTTGTATATTTTAATAAAAAAATGATGCACACGTCACGGCAATTTAATTATCTTGAGCACTTTTTAAATTAATTTTTATGGACAAACCAACATCTTATTGCGAAGCAGTAACCACAATGGAAAAATCAAACGTGCACCGGATTTATCATGACAATTTTTATGGCTTCCCGATAAAGGATGATAATGAACTTTTCGAAAGATTAGTACTGGAAATAAACCAGGCAGGGTTAAGTTGGACGACTATTTTAAATAAGCAGACCAACTTTAGGAAGGCTTATCAGAATTTCGAAATAAAAAAAGTGGCGACTTTTAAAGAAAAGGATTTTAAAAGATTAATGGATGATGCCGGAATTATTCGCAATCGTCTTAAAATAAATGCTGCGATTGAAAATGCAAAAACCATCTTAAAAATCCAAAAAGAATTTGGCTCATTTAAAAAATGGCTTGATCATTATCATCCGAAAACAAAAGAAGAGTGGGTGAAGATCTTTAAAAACACATTCAAATTTACTGGCGGGGAAATAGTAAATGAATTTTTAATGAGTACCGGTTATTTACCGGGAGCGCATATTGAGAGTTGTCCGGTTTATAAAAGAGTATTGAAAAGGAAACCGGCTTTTTTACCTTAAAAGATTGCACTTATCATGGTAAGCAAACAAATAAGGCAGATTTTTATTTAAGCATTTTTATAGTTTAGTAAAATATAAAAGCAGCCGGAAGTAGGCTGCTTTTATATTACAGAGATATATTTTAACTGGATTTTATTATGGTTCTGCCACAATTTTTCCATGCATAGTGCCAAAGTGACCAGGGAAAGTACAAACAAAATCATATACTCCGGCATCGGGAAGCGTAAAAGTGATTTGATCGCTTGCTCCAGGTCCTAACAATTTAGTGTGAGCAATCACATCATCTGTCATTGTCGGTGGAATATGTTCTGTAGCTGCCGCTGAAATAGCTGCTGTTCCAAATGCCTGCACATCAGTGCCTGGTTTTAAAATTACTACATTATGAGACATCGCGGCCGCAGGAAGTTTACCGATATTTTTGAAATCCAAAGTAATTTTTTGGCCAGCCTTAACTTTAAAAAGAGTCTTGTCATACTTCATGTCATCCATCCCATCCAGTTTAATAACGTCCGTTACAGACACGGTATCAATGCCTGGAATATCTGCACCAGGGGCTTCAGCTGCTTCAGGCGCTTCAGTAGCGGTAGAAGTATCCGTAGTGGAGGTGGTTTCATTTGACTCGCTGCCTCCGCCACAAGAAGCAAGAAACATCATTGCTGCCGCGGCAGGAACAAAAAATAATTTTTTCATTTGTAGAATTTTAATTTTTAAATAAAGTGCAAAATTAAGCCTTCAAAACTTATTACGCGGTTCTTACCGCCGTATTTTACAAACTTTTAATATCCAACTATAAATAATTCCTGAAATAGAAAACAGACGACGAACGGAATACAAGCCTCTTTAAATGAAATGATAAGATTTAATAAAGTTATTATCAATTTCAAAAAAATGTTTACTTTTGCAATCCTTTAAATTTCGGTACGTGGCAAATGTTGTGAAATTTGCCTGATTTAAGGGCTCTCATTTTAAAATATTTTAACTAAAATATGCCTTCAACTAAAGTAGCTCCAGCACAAAGAATCAGTTTTGGAAAAATTGAACATTTGGCGGAAACTCCCGACCTATTAGGAATACAAA
>JAHEZA010000548.1 GCA_023251335.1 Chitinophagaceae bacterium
TTTTAAAATGCCGTTTATATTTTTATCCGAATGATTTTCCAGTTTTATTTTCACGGTAATATTTGCATGATCCAGCGTGGCCGTATCTACATCGGTTATTACAAATGGCTGATCCAATGATACAGGGCCGGTTTCCAGCAAATGAACATCGCGCCAAATACCCATGTGATTATCGGCGGGCTCAGGATTCCAATCTACAAAGCCAATATTCAAATCGCCCGGGCCGCCTTGCTTTACTTTTAATGCCAGCACGTTCTCACCTTTTTTCATGTAGGGCGTTATATTAAAAACAAACTGGCGAAAACTTCCTTTCACGGTATCGCCGGAAGCAATCTTCTTTCCGTTTAACCAAACATCCGCACTGTAGCTAATGCCATTGAATCGCAGGCGATACACCTGGCCATCGCCCGTTTTATCAATCATAAAAGTTCGACGATACCACCATGGAGCAGTAAATAAACTATCAGGAATTTTTTCGAGGTTGCGGTCAAAATAAATATTTTTAAAAACACCGTCTTCCACTAAAGTCCCTAATGTGCTGTTGGGAACCCTGGCTGCATACCAATTGGAGGATTTAAAATCAACGGTCGAAATTTTTTCACCGCCTGCGGATACTTTATCGGATGATTGTATCTGCCAGTGATGTTGCAGTTCTTCATTGTTCACTGACCATTCATTATTTTGTGAATAAGCATGTGGTAAAAAAAATAAAGATGCCATGTAAATAGAGAACTTTTGTAATAAATGTTTCATAAGAGAGTATGTAATTGAATTTGATTAAATTTAAGTGAAAATATTTAATTCCCTAATGGATTTTTTCTTACATGACTTTTTATTGACAATTCAACCTTGTTGAAAGCAACAGGCCTTTCAACAAAAGACATTCCTTATTTAATAAAATCAAGGAGACTTATCAAAGGGGTATTTGTAAAAAGTAATTCTGAAAAAGCCTTTGTGTTTTGTCTTTATTGCACCGGTACCCTGACTTTATTGTTAGTTTTTATGTAGGTTTGACGCACTTAAAAAATCAATATGTCTGTTACCATTGTAATTATTGTCATCACGGTTCTTATTTCCATATTTGCTTTCAGGTCGCAGAAGGTATTGGATGATCTTATCTTTTACCCAGCCGCCATCACAGAAAAAAATCAATATTATCGTTTCGTAACCTATGGATTTATACATGCAGATCTTTCGCACCTGTTTTTCAATATGTATGCATTCTATTTATTTGGGGGTGCGTGTGAAAATTCTTTTATAGATATTTTTGGCAATTATGGAACTACATTTTATATACTCATGTATTTCCTCGCATTGATTGCCTCAGTCGTCCCTGATTTTAATAAGCATAAAGCCAACGCGGGTTACAGAAGTCTAGGGGCTTCAGGAGCCGTATCTGCGGTGGTATTCGCATACATAATGTTTAATCCGTTACAAGGTATCGGGCTACTGTTCATCCCCATCTTTATTCCAGGTTTTTTATTTGGGATCATCTTTCTTGTTGTCTCTTATTTTCTTGGCAAAAAAGGCGGCTCCCGCATCAATCATTCCGCGCACATCTGGGGCGCTATATTTGGCGTTGTTTTCATTATTGTTTTCAGTGAATTATTTTCAACCTATCCTTTGCTTGATAGTTTTATCCGGCAAGTGAAGAGCCTTGATTTGAAGCATATTTTTACTACTCCTTAGGATATGCGTTGAATAGCTTTTTGGTATTTTGATAAAATAAGAATCGGGGGAATTTGTTGGTTCACTGACGAACAATGTAAGAACGGCAATTTATTGAGACACTTCATTCTAAAAATATGATTATGAATTGCAAAGCTTTTACTCAGAATTTTATACTGTCTTTTTTGCTCATAAATCTTTCTAAATGCAGTGTTTCAAATAAGCAGGTTGTCGGGAAATATGTTGAAAACACTTTTGGGGATACACTGGTAATACATAAAGACAAATCTTATGATTACCTCGAAAGATTAAATAGTGGAAAGGTAGGTTTAACGCAAGGGAACTGGGAAATGAATAATCGCGAAATTGAATTTCAATGCGACCATCAGCCTTTAGTTGGGTATTGGAAAAAAGTTCAACGGGATAGTTCTGTAAATAATTTTCAAATAAAATTACTTTTAGGTAGCACAGAAGAACCCATCTATATTGAAAGCGCAGAAGTTTTTAAAAACGGTTCGGCTTTACAAAAAGATAGTGTTGAAAAAATAAAAAACGTAGTGAAAATTCTTACTAACAACTACGATTCTATTGTTATACAAACATTCAATTTCGTTAACCTGACCTTTACAAATTCCCTGAATCCAAATTACGGATATATCGTCAAAGTCTTCCCGGGAGAACGATTGTATGAATTAGATAAAGTTCCATTTTTCGTACATAGAAATAAATTGAAAAGCATAAAAACAAAACAATATAATGATCTTAATTTTTCTTTTAAGAAAATAAGAAATGATAGTCACTTTTGAGCATTCATTTTGCCGTTAACTAATTAGCATAATTACTATTTTCAACCATCTCATCTATTGCTTAGAAATGTAATAAAACAATAAATTAATTACAGAGGTGGCAACTTTGAGATAGCATCAATCATTACGCAATGTTCACTGT
>JAHEZA010000088.1 GCA_023251335.1 Chitinophagaceae bacterium
AACTTTTTTACTTAATTCAATGATATTCTGCCTGGAGTTTTTTGGTAAAAGACCATTCCAGGTTCCAACTTTTTCCTTTCTTCGGCAATGTTATTAGTTGATAACAGCCTGTTTAAAAAAATATCAAGATTATCATAGCCGACAGCGTCCGATAGTTCATCATCACTAATGAAGTCTCTTAAAAAGCCTTCAATAATATTTCGCAAAACAAATCGTTTGTATTTTGAATTAATGATTTGCCGCTCCAACTGCCTAAACATCTTCGAGTGAATATTCTCTAATCTACTTTTTAACTTTTTTGCACTTATCCCTAATTTGATTAACTCACTGTTCCCTCCAACCTCTTGAATCATTCCTTCGATTCTGTCAATTATATGAAAATCAATAAAATCAATTGCATCGGTTCGGCGATTAAAATTGGCAAGCTCATACATAGAAGTTTCGGCTTTTGTTTTTTCAATATCAAATTGTATTTCAGAAATCATTGCTCGTTGTTCAACTTGTTATTACACCGGTAGCAACCGGTTTTATTTTGAGTTGGGGAATTCATATTTATCTTTCTTTATGTTTTATTTTGAATTTATAAAATTCGATTCCCTATTGATTTGAATTTAATGCTTCCTGCTCTGATTTATCAGGAACCTTTGCGAATATTATTTTCATTAGATTTTTAATAGCGTGTACTTTGCCGGAAAAGCTGCTTTTGTTGTAGGGGGAATGATTAATAAAACCTCTCGCAATACTTTCAAAATCTTCCGCCTCTGTGCCAGTTAATTTTTTTACAACATCTGTAGGCGCACTTTCGGCAAACCTGTTTTTGCGCAACTCCTGAATATAAAAGGTTGTTTGAACAGCCATGAAAGCATTATACCCAAACTCGTCAGAGGCAGCCATCATAGCTTTCATAAACATATTGTCTGACACCGGCATTAATTTTACTTTTCTACCGGTTACTTTTGAATAGACGTTTGCCATCTGCTTTGCGTCAATAGATTCAGGGCCTGTCGGATGCACTTTTTTTCCAATGTAAGGAAATGGATTTTTAAGCAAAGCAACTGCAGTTCTTGCAAGGTCGCCGGTAGAAATCCATGGACATTTTCCATCGCCGAAAGGCGAGGGCATCTGTCCTAATTGCACAATACTTTCTGTGAACGCAATCAGGTTATCAGCGAAGAAAACGGGAGCGTAATACACTACATTTAATCCCGAACGTTCCAATGTTTGATAAGCTTTTTTTATGTCATTGGTTAATAGACTTTCCTGGTTGTCAAACTCCGCCAACCATTGTCCCATAAATACAACGGCTTCTACGCCTGTAGCTTTGGCTGCCTCAATAAATATTTCTACCGCTGCAGGCATTCCTTTCATTATCGGATAACAATAGTAAACCGTTTTAATGCCGGTTAAAGCATCTTTTAACTGCAGATAACTATTAAACTCACCCAAAGAAATCTCTGCTCCCAAATTTTCTAAAGCATTGGCCCGTTTGTTTCCTGACCTTACATAAATTCTTACGGGATAACCTTCTTTTAATAGCTCTTTGGTTATTTCATAACCTGTGGTTCCGGTGGCTAATGTTATTAATATTTTTTCTTTTGTTTCCACAACTATTTAAAATTTAAATTGAATAAAATGATGCTTTAATTGCTCACCAGTGATTTGTCCCCATTCTTCGTTAGTCGTGGTTCATATTCCCAGGCCTCCTAATGTTTCTAATTCTTGCCCTTTAGTTGGTTGTTCGACTAAAATTGGCATTACTCTCAGCATTAATTCTTTTATACCCTTTAATTTTAATGATTTATCGTGGTCCTCCTTGTTCTCCCAAATTGCTGTGACATAAACAGTATTTAAGTCCCTTTGGTCTTTACTAACCACATAAAGTCTGCAACCTCTTACAGTTGAAACAATCCTGGATGCTTGCAATAAAATGTTGGCAACTTCGTCTGCATATCCTTTTTTTGATGTCACTTTTCCGTGAAGCAAATACATAGTTTGTCTATTTATTTGTTGAACGTATGTTTTTATTTTTCTGTCATTAACTACTTGACAAAAAGAGAAGACAAACCAGCAAGAGAGCAGTTTTGCTCTACTATGAAAGTGTCAAAATGGTCGGTCGTATGAACTTTTACTTTGTCTGTCATTCTCAATTTTCCGGTTAGGTCAGCTTGTTGCTAACGATTGCCTGTACCAACCCTGCTCTGCCTTCTTTTAATGCTGAAACCATGTTGGCCCCTGCTTTCATAAACTCCTTACCCATTATAGCCGGAAGACTGAGCGACGGCAAACTTGTCTGTTGATTCATTTGTGCGTTTTGCTGCTGCATCCACTCAATAGCTTCGGCGGTTTCATCTTTCCAGTGAATTATCTCAAAGTGTGCTTCAAGCAGCACCTTTTGCATTTCTTCAAAACCCAATAAAAAGCTTGTTGCTTTTGTTGCGGCCCAAGGCATAGGAAAAACTATTTCGTCATTTTTCCCTTTTACGATATCAAATATGGCTAACCTGCCGTCCGGCTTTAATACCCTTCTTATTTCAGCGTACAATGCTGACCGCTCTTCGATATTCATAGCCACATGCTGTGTCCAGGCAAGATCGAAAGTTTCGTTTTCAAAAGGCATGTCTATCGCATCCGCCACTTCGAATTTTGCGTTGGCTTCTAAACCTGTTCTTCTGGTTAAATAACAGGAGGCTTCAACAAATTCCGGGCTTAAATCAATCCCTGTAACATGGCAACCAAAGTTTTTTGCGAGATACCTGGAAGCGCCGCCAAGGCCGGAACCTATGTCAAGTACTTTTGTTTGTGGTGATATATTACACAGTGCCGCTAATTCAACAGTTGCCTGGAAGCCCAGAACATGGAACTGGTCAAGCATTGCCAATTTCTCAACCGGTACTATTGAATCCTGAAATCCAGACTGTGCTAATGCAGATTGTAAGATTTTTATAAGGCCATGAGGGCTGTAATGTTCAACAACTTTTAAATTATCTATCATATTACTGTTTTTTATTCCGCTTTACTGATGTTTTGAATTTATGTTTGCAAAATTATTTCAAACAGTAATTTTTTATAAGGTACAAGTGTGACAATCTAAGAGGCAGATAGTGACAAAACAAGTAAAAAAAGTTCGGAAACAATTTTACAAGCCTGCAAATAAAAAGGCGAATGTCTGGAAGGTTTGCGATCAAGCTAAATAAGAATCTTTGTTATTTGTTGTTCTACTGCAAAATTATTCGTATACCCTTATCCGTTAGCCCCAAGTATTAACTTGAATATCTCATAAAATATTACCGGAGAACAAAATTGATTTTTTTTAACGATAAACAATTACCTTTCGAGGAAACGAAGTGATTGCAACCGCGATGAGGATAATCATTTCACTTAAATTTTTTCCTATACGCTAAAGGAGAAAGCCCGGAAACTTTTTTAAAAGTATATCTGAAAGCCTTGGTATCATTATATCCTGACTCATACATCACCTCATTCACCGTTAGATTATTTTCTTCCAATAATTTTTTAGCCGCTTCTATTCTTAGCTTTTGAATATATTCTTTCACTGTCAGATGCGTTGCTTTTTGAAATCTTCTTTGAAAAGTTCTTCTGCCCAAATGAACCATTTCTGCCAGTTGATCAACGCTTATTTTTTCCGTGAAGGATGATTCGAGATATTGTTGCGCGGTAAGCACCGCTTCATCGTGATGCATTTTGCTCCCTTCAAATATAATGAACAATGACTGGCTGTCGCGGTTACGCTCCACTTCAAAATATTTTGAAGCCCAGATTGAAGTTTCTCTATCCGCATATTTTTCTATCAGGTAAATTAATAAATTCCAATAGGAATTCGATCCGCCACTTGTATAAAGGCCATTATGATCGGTTATGATTTTTTCATCTACCAATTCAATTTCAGGAAAGCGTTGCCTGAATTCATTAGCGGTTTGCCAGTGAGTAGAACATTGCTGGCCATTCAATAATCCAGTATCCGCCAGAATAAAAGAGCCCACACATAAACTGGCCACTTCTGCACCTTGCTGGTATTGCTTTATAATCCAAGGAACGTAGTCTTTGTTTAAATGGATGTCATTCGCCATATCGCCACTCATAGGCGGGATGATAACCAAATCAGTTTCTTTTAACTCATCTGTTGTCATATCTGCCTGAATTGTAAATATGCCATCGTTTAACTTCATCTCTTTTTCTATACCCACCAGTTTCACATCGAATTTCGCATCTTTGCCTGATTGGCCTAAGAAACTATTTACTTTGTCAAATAAATACCTTGTATTGCCAATAGCAGCAATGATGGCTTGATGGGTAATTAAAATGACAACCCTTTTCATTGGGCAAAATTAAGAGGATAATTGTCATGATTTGCCATTAAAATTGGGATCCTTAACCATTTTTATTTTTTTAGTTTCGTGTTTACTTTTAGTTTTAAGGTGAGGTAAAAAATTATTCTATCTTTATTTTTTGAATGATTAATTTGCATTTCTAGAAAAACATTTTTGGCAGAAACCATAAAATATAGTGAAGAAGATCTGGTAGAATTACTGAGAAATTGAAAGAGATTGAATCTCACTCGAAAATTATGCACAGGCAAATGCAATCCGTCCCTCATCTTCTGTAAAAGAGAAAGTGTTTAGCTAACCTGCTGGTCCCCGGCGGTGTGGATGTAAAGCCATGGATTACCCTAAATCAAAGTGGTATTGGCACTTCAGCAGTTCAGGCAAGTTATGATGGGGAAGAGAATGTAATGCAGGCCGGAGTAACTATTACAAATATTGGTGGCTTTCCGATATCTGCCGCGGCTGCATCAGAAGCCTTTGACGAACCTCTGACTAAAGACCAGATCACGGCAATTGTTACCCCATTCTTTGCGTAGTTTTTTTCAATATAGATTAAATAAAATCCCTGGAATCTTTCCGGGATTTTTAATGTTGTCCGTTGACCAAACGACAGCAGGAAAATTTCTGTTCCCTGCAGTAAACCAACTTATTCTGTAGATTTTTATTTGCAAAATGATAAAATATTTTTCAGCGCATGTTGGTATTCTATTATCTT
The DNA here is from genome assembly GCA_023251335.1 of Chitinophagaceae bacterium. Lineage (GTDB taxonomy): Bacteria > Bacteroidota > Bacteroidia > Chitinophagales > Chitinophagaceae > Ginsengibacter. Next base: position 5,059 of record JAHEZA010000088.1, read on the forward strand.
TAATCGCTGGTATTAATTTTTGGCTGCCGCCATTAATGCTTTACCAAACTAACGCACTTTATAACCAATAACTAAAATGGCAGAGAACCTTACTTCACAAAGGCTTTATTCGCTGGATGCATTGCGTGGTTTCGACATGTTCTGGATCATGGGCGCAGATGCAATTTTTCATGAAATGGCCAAAGCAACAAACGCGCCGTTCTGGCAAACATTAGCCAGCCAGTTTTCGCATCCTGACTGGAACGGGTTTCATTTTTATGATTTGATATTCCCGCTTTTTTTATTCATTGCCGGTGTGGCCACGCCTTATTCTGTAGGCCGCGAGCTGGAAAAAGGAAAAACAAAGCAACAGGTTTTGTGGCGCGTGGTAAAACGCGGATTGATACTCGTGATACTCGGAATTATTTATAACAATGGGTTAAAAATAGAACCTGTTTCGCAGATACGTTTTGGAAGCGTTTTAGGAAGAATTGGTTTGGCCTATATGTTTGCCAACATCATTTACATCTATTCCACATATCGTACACAAATCATTTGGTTTGTTGGAATCCTGATTGGTTACTGGCTGATGTTTAAGTTTACTGCTGCGCCGGGATTTCCGCATGGTGATTTAACCATGGAAGGAAATTTTGCTTCTTATATCGATCGCCTTGTTTTACCCGGAAGGCTTTATCTCGGCATTCATGATCCGGAAGGACTCATGGGAAACATTCCGGCAACTGCCACAGGCTTGCTGGGAATTTTAACCGGGCAATTACTAAAAAACAGTTCTTATACCAAACAACGGAAAGCGGCGCTGATGGCCGGCGTCGGGGCAGTGTCAATTATCATCGCGTTGATTTGGAACCTTGATTTTCCTATCAATAAAAATCTTTGGACCAGTTCTTTTGTGTTAATGGTTGGCGGTATCAGCCTGTTGCTTCTCTCACTCTTTTATTATATCATCGATATTCTTGGATATAAAAAGTGGGCATTTTTCTTTAAGGTGATCGGCATGAATTCTATCCTTATCTATATGTCGGGCAGGTTTATCAACTGGGAATATAGTACCAATGCTTTTTTGGGTTGGGTGGGCCAGCTCATCGGCGATCCCTACAATGCAGTGGTGATGGCTATTTGTTATGTGATGGTGAAATGGGTGTTTCTTTATTTTATGTACAAAAAGAAAATATTTTTGAGAGTGTAAAAGATGTGGAGATAACCGCTAATAAATTGTATCTCAAAATATCATTAGAAATTTAAAATAAATCTGAAAATTATAGGATTAGGCGCCTTGGTCGTGATGATGTGAATTGCCAAGACAATCCACCCAAAGTGCATCGGTTGAAAGGAGCTAAAGCCAGCTTTTCGTTTCTGGCTTGCAACAAATTGAAAGATGACAAGCATTTTTATCAAGAAACCATTAAGGCCCTAAATAATTGAAAAGTTTGAGATTTGTTAGAGTAATTGCGGCCAAGCGGTGGGATGGCCGGATCCCGATAGCAATCGGGACGCGGAGCGATCGGGTTGTCCTTGAATTTTTTGTTTCTTTTTTGTTCAAGCAAAAAAGAAAAGAATCAGAATTGAGATTGAATTGTATTTAAGGGATTATATGCCATCGCGACTTAAACGCCTAATTCTATAAAATTATCATATCCTGTTGTAAATCTGTTTAGGCAACATGCGGATAAGAAAAGCAATCAATCTCCAGCGCCGGGTTACATACACTACTGATCTTTTCCTTTCAATGCCATGTAGCATTTGCCTGGCGGCTTTTTCAACGGGTGCAATCAAAAATTTTATTTTCACGGGCGCCGGTTTGGTGGCCACCAAACCGGGCCGTAAGTCTGTAATAAAAATGGGTAATTTTAGTTGGGTTACTTTCTGCCTCAGCCCTTCCAGGTAATTTATTTGAAACGCTTTACTGGCGTTATAGGCCGGCGCTTGCCTGCCTCCGCGGATGCCTGCCACGGAAGTGATAGCAGCCAAATGCCCGCATTGTTGTTGATGAAAATAGTGTATCGTCCAATCTACAACGGTTGTAAATCCAACGACATTTAAATCTATTGCCTGCTTTTCGATATTAAAATCAAGGCTTTCATTTATGTCGCCTTTTCCCGCACTTAAAATCAATAAGTCGAGTCCACCGAGCATTGTAACTAAGTTTTCCAGCTTTGTTGCGACGATGGAAGTATTGGTAATGTCAAAATCAGAAATGATGAAATTATCCGGCCATTGAGATTGCAATTCTTCCAGCAAATATTTTCGTCTTCCCGTAATGGCAACCATGTAATTTTTGCTAGCCAATAAAATAGCGAGCTGCCTTCCGATACCTGATGATGCGCCAACAATAATAGCTTTTTTCATAAGTATAATCTGTCTGTGACAATTGACGCAGAACATTTGGCAGATGAGATCGCCTTCATGCGATACCGAAGCTAAATTAATATTTTTATTGTGGCCGCGATCGGACTAATTAATATTCCGGTGTGTCAAAAGTTTTAAACCTTAGTAGAAGATGTGCCCATGCAAAATGAGAGCTGCATAATTTATTTTTATAAGGTAATAAGGTTGAAAAATAAATGTAATGATTTTCTACTAAGGTTATTGAAGATAAATTAGAACCTGGCAGATAAAGAATTATACGTCTCAAATCAAAATATTAATTAGACTACAATCGCGTTGCCAAACCAGGAAGGTTTATTCAGCATCAACATTAATTACCGTCTTAATAAGTTAATATTTAAATGTGCTTAAAGTTCTAAACCTTCGTAGAAAATGTAGTTTATATTACCCCAACCCCGTCTGACCGGTCATCCTGGCGGGGTTATTACCTTATTTTGATCTGGCAGTAAACCGACAAAAAAGGGAAATTTTTATTTCGCGCAATCAATAGTAAAAAAAGTGTCCTATTTTATTTTTGCGCCA
>JAHEZA010000089.1 GCA_023251335.1 Chitinophagaceae bacterium
AAACCGTCTATAGCAAATTCTTTATGAGCAGTGGTAAATATGACCATCGGTTTGATTTCCAAATTTCTATATAACTGAATGCCGTTGATGCCAGGCATTTGTATATCAAGGAAAAGTAGATCCACGTGATTGGCCTTAAGATATTCCTGCCCTTCCAATGCATTTGAGAAAAAAGCCCGGAGATTCAGGTCGGCGCATTTGGAAATATATCTTTTTACAACTTCGAGCGCCAGCGGCTCATCGTCTATAGCTACGCAGTTTAGCATAATTTGCAAAAAATATTAATTATAATGTGGCCCTAATTTTCTTACAAGGCTTTTATTTGAGTGATACTTGGAATGCTCTCCTAAAAACTTGCTTTTTAGGACGAACACCTATTTTACGTCTAAAAAAATAAAGAATTTTGCTTTTTGTTGATTTACTATTAACAATCTCAAGGCCAAATGTAATATTTTACCGGCGAATCGATATAAATATAAATTTCACATTTTTTTATGTTTAACCTTTTATAGTTTTATTCTTTTTCCAAAAAATAAACCCAATGCCGGGACTTCAATGTTTATTCACCAGCGCCGATCCGGCAGCTTTTCAACTGCTTCCAACGTATGCAGCCAGGTTGCCTTGGCTTAAAATTATTGGAAACACAATTAATACCCGTGAAGCAAGACATTATTTGCAGGAATTTGACGTGGATATCCTCTTTTGTGATGCTGCCACAGTGACCGAGCCTGAAATGGAAAATTTCTTTATCAATAAAGCCGGGAAAATATTAGTTATCGTTCTGGCTTCTCCTGACGAACTCACCACCTGCAATTTCAAATGTGATATTTTCAGTTTTTTGGAAAAGCCGGTTTCGTTTGAAAAATTTTTTAATGCGGTAAGCCGGGCAAAGCTGTATTTGCGCTCGTTTGAAAATTCAAGCGTAAGCCAGGCTGTAGATTATGTTTTTATAAAATCGGAATATAAATTTTATAGAGTAAAATTCAATGAAATTATTTTTTGCGAAAGCATGAAAGATTATACCCAGGTATATGTGACTAATAAAATAAAACCAATAACGACATTGCAAAATTTAAAAACATTTGCAAATAAATTACCCAACGATGATTTTATACGCGTTCACCGTTCTTATTTGGTTTCACTGGAGAAAATTGATGTAGTTACTAAAAGCGAAATTACCATCGGTCAAAAACTAATACCTATTGGCGAAAGCTACAGAAGTTCGCTCTTTAAGCTCATCCAACAGTCCTCATAAAAAATGCGGTGTAGAAATGTTACACCGCATTTTTTATTTTTAAATCGTTCGTTACAATTATTGAATAATACCGAGTTGTTTGAGATCTTCTTTCGTTACAATTGGTTTCTGTTTATTGTCTATCTTCTGAAGAACAAATTTGGCCACCTTTGTTGCATCCTCTTTGGTAGCAAAACCTTGATTCCCTTCTACTGCGGGAATAATATCCTGACGGATAAACAGTTTATCATCAATCAAAATTGAGTACCCCCAGCCTTTGTCTGTTTTGAAAATACTGGCATCTATAAGAACCTTCCCAGTTTTTGCGGTCTCTTCTTTTGTAACCTTTTGGCCATCATCGTTACCACATGCACTGAAAAAAGAGGCTGCTATAAAAAAACCGAAATATATTAAAATATATTTTTTCATTTTAGTTATTGGCCACATAGGGCGCATCCGGCAAAAACTCCATGATATCGTCAAAAGGTGAATTACCGCTTCTGCCGGTTGCAATGAAGCCACGATTACTTACGGAAAACCCAACAGCACCCTCACGTGCAGAGTTCTCAAAGTCAGTCTTTTTTACCCAAACATCCTGGGCAAAATCATATTGCCAACAGCTAGCAATCGCACCGCCTGTACTTCCGGTAGCTAAAAAAGCAAAGTCTCCAATAACAAACGCAGTTGCGTTGGTGCGGGTTATATCGGTATAGTTATCATCGTATGTATCCGGGTCAAGATTTGCGATTCGCCTTTTCTCTGACCAATAAGGAGTTGCTGCGGGATCAAAAACCCAAAGGTCCGTTACGGTGCTGGTAACGCCATTATTGTTGCCTGTGCATATGTAAGCTTTATTGTCATGAACAAAAGCTACCGCACCCGAACGCTTGGCTCCGCCCATACTTATCATTTGCATCCATGAATCGGTCGCATCATCATATTGCCAGAGGTCCTTTAGATAGTTTCCGTCGAAGCCTGTAGAAATATATCCTTTGCCCATTACTGAAAAACCTACTGCATCATATCGTGCAGAACCCCCAAAATCAGCTTTTTTTACCCAGGAATTGCTGGCTGGATTATATTGCCAGAGGTCATTTAGCCGATCTGCCCCATCATAGCCGGTTCCAACGTATCCTTTATTATTTATTGCAAACCCTACAGCAGAACTTCTCGGTTTTCCGGGCAAATCAGCCTTTTGTCTCCAGGAATTAAGCGCAGGGTCATATTGCCACAAATCATTAAGTCTGCTGGTTCCATCATAACCCGTTGCCAAATAAGCAGAATCGCCAATCACGAATGAAACTGCTTCACTCCGGGATATTCCGTCAAGCTCGGAGCGATTTTGCCAATCACCAATCACGGTTGTTGTATTATTATCGTTGTTTTTACAAGAAGGAGTTATTATTAACAAGGCTAAAACGGTGATTATAATAGCAGTTACATTTTTTGTATTGTACATTCTTTTTAATTTTCGCCGAAAATATAGGCGAAACGATGTGCTAAATAGTTAAAAAGTATATAAAGGCATTTATAATATACCAAACAATGTTTTCAGTATATTAATCTCATAATAAATACATAGTATCCGTAAATCTAACTATGGACATAACGACACATGTTTACAACTTAATAATTATAGTTTCAGTGGTAGATAAATGAAGCTAGTCCATATTAACAATATGTGAAAATAGGCGAATAGTAATATTGTCCTCACCAAAAAATCAATAATGTAGATGAAAAGTAACAAAAGCTTTCCTTCCTTTATATTTGTTTTTATAATATTATTGATTTTGGCTGCCACAATGAATTCCTGTGAGAAAGCCTCCCTCGTTCTGGGGGAGAATTTTGTGAGCAATAATACGACTCAAATTCATTATGTTGATACTTCTACGATCGAAATGTCAACAATTTATGTTGATTCTTTTGTTACATCACGGAATGGTGCGCTATTTACGGGACATTACAACGATCCGGCATTCGGAAAAATTAATGCTGAATCTTATGCAAGGTTAGATCTTCCATCTGCTTTTGATATCCCCGAGGGTGCTACTTTTGACTCTGTCGAAGTCATTCTCAAAACTAATCAGGATTATTATGGTGACACTGCCGTTCCCTATACAATTTCTGTAAGTCAATTGTCCACGGCTATCACATTTCCGTCACCAGGCCAGGCTGTTTTTTACAATATAGACTCCTGGCCCTACAACCCTGTTTCATGGGCCACAAAAAGTCTATACTTTCGACCCGCTTCTACAGATAGTATTTCTTTAAGACTTCCTGATGCAATAGGCCGGGATTTATTTGACAAGCTTTATAACCATTCCGAAGAAGTGTCTTCTAATGATGTTTTTAATCAGTATTTTAAAGGTCTGGCGCTCACCGCATCCGGTTCCGTAAATAATCTGATGGTGGGATTTAGTGAGAGTGTTATTATGAGATTATATTATAAAGAACCCGGCGTAGTCACCCAGGACGTGTTCTTAGATTTCAATATTTCACCGCTGAAATTTGGTTTTAGCCATATTACAGCGGATAGAACCGGTACTCCGATTGCATCTCTTGGGCCTGGTAACAATCGAATATTTTCTGCTCAAACGGGCAACGCAGCTTTCAGCCAGTTTATCACTGGCTCCATGGTTAAAATCCGTTTTCCCTATCTTAGGAGCTTGAAAAATTTACCGAACTTCGTTAAAATTATAAGTGCACAATTGATAATAAAACCGGTGGCTAAAACTTATTCATTTCCTTATGAATTACCCCCCTATTTGCAATTATCAACAACAGATCAATATAATCAACCGGGGCCTCCAATATTAGACCCAAACAGTTCTTCCAGGCAGTCGGCGGTTCCTCAATATGGCAACCTGGTGATCGACTATTTGTATGGAACGGGGACCCAATATATTTACGATGTGAGTTCCTATTTGCAAGCACAGATTGAGATTGAAAAAAACAATGAAAATGGATTGTTGGTTTTACCCCCCAATCCTGCCAACATCTTTAACAGGATAGTTATTGGCGACGCTAACAACACAACCGGTCAAACCCAATTAAAGGTGTATTATGCATCAGTACAATAACAAAGAAATGATATGTTCTTAAAGAAAATTATACTTCCTGTTATCATTCTATTATTTGGGAATTGTTTAGTTTCTATGGCACAGAATACAAGCTCGCCCTATTCGGTGCTGGGTATAGGCGATATCGAATCCAGCTATTATAATCGCTACACCGGCATGGCCAATGCCAGCGTTGCTTTATCAGATAACAGGTACATTAATAATGCAAATGCAGCATCTCTTTCGGATATGGTTCCCCGGTTTTATACATTTGAAGTTTCAGGCCGCTTTCAACATGTTATATATTCCGGCAAAGCAGTAGATCTTAACAACGACCAAACCAGTGATATGCAAGTAAAACGGTTAAACCTGGGGGTCAAAATTACCAAGAGATGGGGAAGCAGTCTTGGCTTGTTACCTTATAGCACTGTAAATTATAGTTTTTCGTCATCTAAATCGCTTGAAGGAACTCAGCAGTTTGCAACCGCAACTTACGAAGGCGAAGGAGGAATCAATCAAGTTTACTGGGCAAATGGTTACCGGATTACCAAAAATACTTCTATTGGCGTCACTTCTTCTATATTGTTTGGTTCGCTCAATCAAACAGAAGCCTTGCAAACGGGCATTATCCCTAACCCCCTGATAACTACAAAAAATGATTTTCTTCATAATTTTTACTTTAATTTTTCATTACTCTCCAGACTGAAGTTAAGTAAGCATTGGGGGTCTTCTTTTGGTATTACATTTTCGCCCAGAACTTCTCTCATGTCACAGGAATCAATAGAGGTGAAAGATCTTATCGGCACGGTCATCAAATCAACTACAAAGAATAACGGCTATTTTGACTTGCCGGTGAGTTTAAATGCAGGTATTGCTATAGTAAAGGACGACAAATACACGTATACAATCAATGCCAAAAACGATAGCTGGAATGATCTTGGTTATTCTGGTCAGGGTTACCAATTAGTAAATAGTAACCGAATCTCCTTTGGTTTTCAAAGCGCCAATCTTAAGCAAAATTATTATAATCAAACGTACGAAAAGGGGTTCTTTCAGTTTGGCTTATATGCAGGCAATTCATATTTAAAAGTGAATAACGAACAAATAACGGATTTTGGGTTTAGTGTAGGATACGGCAGGAATTCTTTTCGTAGCCCGCTTGGCTGGGTTGCATCTGTTACAGCCGGAAGACAAGGAAGTCAGAATACCGATATAGTGAGCCAAAATTATTTAAGACTAACTCTCACGCTATCTTATCTCGATTTCTTCAATAGTAATAAAAAGCAATAAATAGCTTTCTTAAAAATCAATTCACATCGTTAAATAAGGAATCTCCGTTAAAAGTTCGTTTACTGAATTTAACGGAGTATAATGCCGGTAAATTCAACTCCTTTTAATGTTTGCTATTCAACAGATTTGTTTTTTAAAAAGAACGAAATATAACTGCACACGGCATTAGGCAGATTTGATCTTCTTCACTCTCATTGCCGACACTATTAATCCTTTAACCTAAGCGGCACATTCACGCGGATACTAAAGTTTCTGCCCATATTATAAATTCCATCGCGTCCTGTGAAATTGCCGGGATATGGTTCGAAATATTTGAGCCTGCTCATATTAGATTGATATGCTACATTGAGCAGATTATTTCCCAGGAACGAAATGTTCATAAACGGCTTTCTTTTTTTGTTAAGAATATCCGTACCAAAACCTGCGTTTAGCAGTTGGTATCCGGGCGTTGGCGTTTCCGTACCATTTTCAAGATATACCCTGTTTTGCGCAGCAAAAACTTCAAACTGTACTTTTATAAATCCATTGGCAAAATTATTTCCGACCTTTTTTACATTAGCCCTCAGTTCAGAAATTCCACGAAGCGGTGGAATATTAGGTAAATATCTTGCACTGTCCGAAACTTTGCCCTCACCCGGAATACCTTTATTAGAAGCATACACCATTGAAAGTGAATTTTCAAAATGAAGCCAGTCCCACGGGTGCGGATGTATATCTATACTCAGTTCACCACCATATAAATTGGCTTTTGCAGCAACAAATTTAAAAGTTTGGTTACCCGGAACAATTATAGAATCACCGCCGCTGATGCTGGAAAGTTTTTCGTTGTAAATATAATTTTGAATTGTGTTGTTAAATACATCAGCGTTCACGGTTACGTGTGTCGAATTAAACTCTACTCCCATATCTTCCTGCAAATTAAATTCCGGCTTAAAATCCGGGTTCCCCATCTGGTACATATTCGTTCCGGGATGCACCCCGTTAGAAGATATTTCGGAAATATTAGGTGCCCTGTACCCTCTGCCGATATTGGCTTTCACACTAAACTGGCTGTTGATGCGATAGGATAATCCGAAACTTCCGCTCACTCCCGAAAATGTATTTTTATAGGATGAAAAAGGATGAGCGGCGCCTACAGTATCAGCACCGATAACTACATGGTCGAAGCCGGTATTTGGATCCGTAGCGCTATATAATCCATCATTGCTAAAATCCCTTACATCATATCTAATGCCTCCCGCTATTTCCAGTTTATCGGTTGTTTTTTTAGCAAAAATAAAAGGCCCTATATCAAATTGGTGGTACGAAGGAATAATGAATTCCGTGCCCTGGTTCACATTATTGTTCTGATACATACCGTTGACACCTGCTGTTATCCCAAATCCATTCTTTTCATGAAAATAATATTTTGTATCATAGCTGTACGTATCTAAAGTAAGGTACAAACCCGGAACTGACACAGCTTCGGGATGATTGTATTCCCTTCGGATACTTTTTTGATAAGCAAGATTTACCGCCAACCTGCCATTACCAACTAAAAAACTACTGGCGCTATACGCTCCAAAATGCTGTACATGTTGATGCAACGCAGAAATTTTATACGTATTTAATTCGTCATCACTTACAATCGGCCTGTAGGTATCTGCTTCTGTAATTTGTTTGGTAAATTTTCTCGTGGCAGAATCCCGGCTACCATCCGGTATTTCCTGTAAATCTTCAAACATAGAAATGCCCAGATTGCTGTATCCCCAGTTCTTATGCATACCCAAATTTAAAGCTGCGTCGGTTTCAGCGTACCCCGTATTATAAACCCTACCGTCGTATTTGTTCATATAATCGGTAGCCATTTTATGAGTAAGCGTGCTGCCCCAGGCATAATCGCCTGTGCGTCCTGCTATCGTTGCCGAATTCTCTATCACCCGGTTATTGGTTTGATATTCATTTAAAATATTGCCAATAATTTTTCCTTGTGCCGGCGGATTTGCAGGTATCAGGTTCACAACCCCTGCCATAGCATCCGAACCGTAAATAAGGCTGGCAGGACCTTTCACAACTTCTACCTTGCTTACCGTATTGTCATCTACTTCTATCCCATGCTCATCACCCCATTGCTGACCTTCCAGTCTCACACCATCATATAGGGTAAGAATTCTATTGTACCCCAACCCCCTGATAAAAGGTTTTGAAACATTCGGGCCGGTGGTTACCTGGCTGATTCCGGGAACAGTTGCTATCGCATCAATAATATTGGTACTGAGCGTTTGCTGCAGAAATTGTTTGTTGACAGAAACAATTGGTATTGGGTTTCTTTTAATTGACGTGGCGCGCGACGAACCGGTAATCACTATTTCACTTTCTTCTGTGACCGCTATCGCCATCGA
>JAHEZA010000090.1 GCA_023251335.1 Chitinophagaceae bacterium
TGGTGGCAGCAAGCTGTAGAAAGTAAGATTGAAGAACCAAATGCCATGGCGCTTGCTACGTGTGATCCTTTGGGAAAGCCATCTGCACGAATTGTATTGCTAAAAGAAATAAAAGATAACGGATTTGTTTTCTTTACGAATTATCAAAGCCGCAAAGGAAAAGAAATAGAGCAGAATCCATTTGTGTCTCTTCTGTTTTTTTGGAAAGAGCTGGAACGCCAGGTAAGAATTGAAGGAAAAATAAAAAAGATACCTGCTGCAGAAAGTGACGAGTATTTTAATAGCAGGCCACCCGAAAGTCGCATTGGAGCATGGAGCTCCCCGCAAAGTAACGTTATAAACAGTCGGGACACTCTTCAAAAAAATGTTGAAAAATATACGTCTCAATTTGGTACGAAAAATATTCCGCGCCCCGAATTCTGGGGTGGATATATTGTAGAGCCCCAACGGATTGAGTTCTGGCAGGGAAGGCCTGGAAGACTTCACGACCGTTTGCAGTATTCTTTAACCGAAAATAACGAGTGGATTATTAAAAGGCTTGCTCCGTAAATACAGGTATCAGTAAAGCAACAAAAATTGATGTTTTTCATTTTGATGAGGCAGCCAAATCACCTTTTTTCCTACTCTGCCTTGGTACTTTTTGCTTTAGTGGTTTTAGCAGTATTTGCTTTTTTGGTCACAGGTCTTGATTTCCCAAAAGATCCCATAAATATTTTTCCTTTTTTTGTTTTTTTATCGCCGCGTCCCATGTGTTTTTTGTTTTATAAAAACGATTAATTATTAAAAAAAAGCAAGATACACTAATGCATCTTGCTTTTAGAAATTTTTACGAAAATCAGATTTTCGATGACAACTCTTTACCTGCTTTAAACTTAGCTACTTTTTTAGCTTTAATTTTAATAACAGCTCCGGTTTGAGGATTGCGGCCGTTGCGCGCTGCTCTCTTACTTACAGAGAAAGTACCAAAACCTACCAGGGTAACTTTTCCGCTGCCCTTTAAAGTTTTAGTAACTGCTGAGGTAAAAGAATCTAAAGCAGCATTAGCCTGTGTCTTTGTAATTTCTGCATCATCAGCCATTTTGGCGATTAGTTCAGCTTTGTTCATAATTATTTTATTTGATTTTTTTACAGCGACAAATATAGAAGGTTTTTCATTGAAATGAAATTTTTATAAAAATTTTTTTTGCACCAATTGTGATGAAATCCGCAATTGGTATGGTTTTTAGCTTCTATAAAGGGGACGGTATAAAAAAGAAATATATCGGAAGTAGCGTACAACGTATGCCTGTATTGCATTATAGATATTTTCAAGTAAAAACTCCGGATTGGGAACGGCATTGAAATTAGCGTAGTTGCAAAAGATTTTTTTTCACCAAAACCGCGGATTATTCCACATTTTGAAGAACCGTGCAAAAAGAAACTGCCCTCTCTCCCCATTTCCCGGCAACTTTTTTTTCAAGACTTAGCGAAAACTGTTTTATAAAAGTGGCATAATCTTGCTGGCTGTTCATCAGAAACTGAGTTATAAAAATTTTCCCTTCGTCATCATCATGACCTAATAGTTTGTAAAAGTGAAATCCGGTACAAAATCCGGTAGCCATAACTTCAGGAATATAGTTTTCTTTTTGCCAACTGATCCATTCTTCCTCTATTTCGTGATCCACTTTTGTAGTATGGTTATAAACAATCATAGTCTATAATTTCAAATCCAAAAAAACGGGACAATGGTCGCTATGTTTTACATCCGGAAAAATCTTTACGCGCTGTATCTGTTCTGTAAGGTTGTTAGTCACATTGATGTAATCAATACGCCAGCCCTTATTCTCTAAACGTACACTAGGCCGTATTACGCTCCACCACGAATATTGATGCGGTTCTTTATTCAAATAACGAAATGCATCCGTGAAGCCATTTGATAAAAACTTATCAAACCAGGCTCTTTCGTCGGGCAAAAATCCGGACGTTTTTTTGTTAGAAACAGGATTATGAATATCAATTTCTTTATGGGCAATATTATAATCGCCACAAACAATAAGTTTTCTTCTTTTCTTTTTTAATTCATTCAGATAATCGAAAAATTCGTCGAGCCAAACATACTTATAAGATTGACGTACTTCGCCGGTAGTTCCGGAAGGGAAGTATGCATTGACCAGGGTTATATCTCCGAAATCGGCTCTCAAAACTCTTCCTTCAAAATCGCTCTGTTCGTTGCCATGGCCGTATTCCACATTATTGGGTTCTATTTTACTTAATATGCCAACCCCACTATATCCTTTTTTTTGTGCAGGGAAAAAGAAAGGGCGATATTCCGCAGATTCAATTGCAACGCGATCAATATCTGCTTCATGGGCTTTTAATTCCTGAATGCAAATCACATCAGCAGGAGAAGTTTTTAGCCAATCTATGAAGCCTCTCTTTATAGCGGCCCTTATTCCATTTACATTGTAGGAAATTATCCTCATGAATATTCGTTATATAAATTATAATTGTAAAAATAATCAACATCAATGGAAAATCAGGAAGTTACCCAACAGGATTTATTATCCGATCCCCTAAATCCTTTTTTTGAATATACCAAAGCCACACAGGGACAGCGGCTTCTCAATTTTTTGATTGATAATGTTTTTATCAGGCTTACATTAAATTATACAACCGGTATCGCTATTGGAAAGATACTGTGGGCGATTTTCCCGGACTTTATGCTTTATCTCACCCGGGATTCCAACACATTCGGGCTGTATATTTTTTCTTTTATAATTGTGATTGTAAGTTATCTCTTTTATTACACCCTATGTGAAAAGATTTTTAAGGGGAAGACTTTAGGGAAACTAATAACAGGTACCCGGGCTGTAAAGTATAATGGGGAGGAGCTAAGTTTCAGAGATGCTTTTTTAAGAAGTGCTTGCAGGCTTATTCCCTTTGAAGTATTAAGTGGTTTTGGGGAACCCTGGCACGATTCGATTACTAATACCATGGTGATTCAAACCAGGTAATTTATTTCTAAAAAATTACCATGCTTTATAATCCAACTGTAAGGTGTGATACCTAACTGCGTATTCAAAAAGAAATAAATTCGTTCACATTTTATGGAAAAACAATTTGAGAATTTCGAAACTTTTTATGTCACAAAACTACAGCCGCGATTAGATAAATTAGAGCCAAAAAGTAATGACGTTTCAAAATGGACTGTAGCGGGATTTGCATCGCTGTTTTTATGCATTGCATGCTTTGTAATTGACGAGCCGGTAGCTGCTATCATTTTTATTATTCTAATAATTATTTCCATCTATAATTATACAAGAAAGAGCGAAGATTACGTATACAATTATAAGGAAACGATTATAAAAGAGATTATTGAGTATCTGAATCCCGGGGCTATTTATAAACCGCTTGGGATGATATCTCCTATAGACTATGAAAAAAGTGGTCTGTTTCCCCGAAAGTACGATTCATACCAGGGCGAAGATTGGATAAATGGTACGTATAAAAATGTAACTTACTATTGCTCTGAATTAGAAACTTTCCGAATCGAAAGCGGACGTTCCAGGTATGAGAAAGGGATTTTCAGGGGATTGTTTTTTGTGGCGCCAATCCGGAACACATATAGTGCAACCTATGTATGGCCCGCTAATGATGTTCGACTTCCCGTAAGTATTGCTGATTACCATTTTGAGCGATTTCTTCCTTTACCCGAGATTAGTCCGGTTGACATGGGCAACTCTGAATTTGAAAACTATTTTGCGGTGTATAGCAATGACGGGGAGACAGCAAGATCTCTCATTAACGATTCAATGATGCATAGAATGATTGGTTTTAGACAACAGATACAACGGGATGTAAGATTTTCTTTTGTTGAAGGAATCTGCTTTGTAGCGATAGCAGTCAATAATGATCTGTTAGAGCCATCCGTTTCAGATCCCCTGAATAAAGAAAATGTAAAAGAATACTTTTTCAGTGTCTTATTGATTCTTAGTATTATCAATCAATTAGATCTAAAAAGTTTAGTTTAATATCTAAATTAGAAGAATTACGTCTCATAATCCAACTGTGGCCTCAACCATCTTTCTACTTCTTCAATAAGCATGTTCTTTCTTTTTGCATAATCCTCCACCTGGTCTTTCGCAATTTTTCCGATTCCAAAATATTTACTCTCAGGGTTTGCAAAATACCAACCACAAACGGAAGGTGCAGGATACATGGCTAACGATTCTGTCAAAGTGATTCCTGCATTTTTTGTTGCATCCAGCAATTCAAAAAGTTTATATTTTTCTGTATGATCTGGGCAGGCAGGATATCCCGGCGCAGGGCGAATGCCTGCATATTTTTCTTCGATAAGCTCTTTTGACTATAATTGTTCGTTTACTGCATAACCCCAAAACTCTTTGCGGGTTCTTTCGTGCAGCAATTCTGCGAATGCTTCTGCAAGCCTGTCTGCTAATGCCTGCAGCATGATTTTACTATAATCATCAAATTCTTTATTAAATCTTTCAATATGTGGTTCGAGTCCATGCATAGAAACTGCGAAAGCACCAATGTGATCTTCGCCGTTGGGTTTTATAAAATCCGCCAGCGACATGTTCGGTTGGCCCGGCGCCTTCTTTATTTGCTGGCGCAAAAATTCAAGATTATAAGTTTTATTCTCTGTGTTTTTAACCAGTACAGTATCGTCAGCAATAGCATCAGCTTCCCAAAAACCTATTACACCTTTCGCAGTAAGCCATTTTTCCTTAATCAATTTTTTCAAAAATATTTGTGCTTCTTCATACAATTTTGTTGCGGCTGCGCCAATCTTTTCATCTGATAATATCTGCGGAAATTTTCCATGCATTTCCCACGCAATGAAAAATGGTTGCCAATCAAGATATTCATAAATCTCATTGAGATCATAATCTTCAAAAACTTTAATGCCGGTAAAGGTTGGTTTTACCGGTGTAAAATTTTCCCAATCAATTGGAAATTTATTTTTTTGCACTTGTTCAAAAGGCAATAAAACTTTTGCAGATTTTTTATTTCCGAAGTCAGTTTTTAGTTTTTCGTATTCCGTTTTTATTCCTGATAAAAAATCACTTTTATTTTCTCTACTCAATAAATTTCCAGCAACGGTTACACTTCTTGAAGCATCTAAAACATGAATCACGCCATGGTCATATTCCTGTGCTATTCTAACGGCGGTGTGTAAACGCGAAGTAGTAGCTCCACCAATCAGCAAAGGAATCGTAAAATCATTTCTTTTCATTTCGCGTGCCACGTGCACCATTTCATCTAATGAAGGCGTAATAAGCCCGCTTAGCCCAATCATCGCCACATCTTTTTCTTTCGCGGTTTGTAAAATTTTTTCTGCAGGAACCATCACTCCTAAATCAATTACTTCATATCCGTTACAACCCAGCACAACGCCAACGATATTTTTACCAATATCATGCACGTCGCCTTTTACGGTGGCCATTAAAATTTTTGCCGGGCCTTCTCCTTCCACATTTAAAATCCCCGCATCAATATTTGCCTGTTTTGTTTTTTCTTTTTCTGCCTCAATAAAAGGAAATAAATAATTCACACTTTTCTTCATCACCCTGGCGCTTTTTACCACTTGCGGCAAAAACATTTTACCACTTCCGAAGAGATCGCCTACCACATTCATTCCGTCCATCAACGGTCCTTCAATTACATCAAGCGGTTTTGGATATTTTAACCGCGCTTCTTCTGTGTCCTGTTCAATATAATCGGTAATTCCGTTTACCAGGGAATGCGTAAGACGTTTTAATACATCTTCTTTTCTCCATGCTTCATCTCTTACTACTTCCTTTCCTTTTGATTTTACTGTCTCTGCAAAGGTCAGCAACTTATCGGTAGCATCTTCTTTCCTGTTTAAAATTACATCTTCACAAAGTTCCTTTAATTCCGGATCTATGTTTTCGTAAATCTGCAACTGTCCTGCATTTACGATGCCCATATCCATTCCGGCTTTTATAGCATGATACAGAAAAACTGCATGCATTGCTTCTCTTACGGTATCATTTCCACGAAAAGAAAATGAAACATTACTTACACCGCCGCTTACTTTTGCTAACGGCATCAATTTTTTTATTTGTCGTGTGGCTTCAATAAAATCAACCCCATAATTACTGTGTTCTTCGATACCGGTAGCTACGGGAAAAATATTCGGATCGAAAATAATATCTTCCGGTTTATAGCCGGCTTCTTCCGTCAATATTTTATAAGCGCGTTGACAAATTTCTACTCTGCGTTTCAATGTATCTGCCTGGCCTGTTTCATCAAAAGCCATCACAATAACTGCAGCGCCGTAACTTTGACAAATAAAGGCTTCGCGTAAAAATTTTTCTTCTCCCTCTTTTAATGAAATTGAATTGACGATGCATTTTCCCTGCACACATTTCAATCCCGCTTCTATAATGTTGAATTTAGAAGAATCAATCATCACCGGAATTTTTGCAATATCAGGCTCTGCCTGTAATAAATTTAAAAAAGTGACCATTGCTTTTTCTCCATCCAGCAATGCATCATCCATGTTCACATCCAGGATTTGCGCACCGCCTTCCACTTGTTGCCGCGCTATTGATAACGCTTCTTCATAATTTTCGGTGCTTATTAAGCGCGCGAATTTTTTGGAACCCGTTACATTCGTTCTTTCACCCACATTTACAAAAAGGCTTTCAGGTCTTACTACCAGGGGTTCTAAACCTGATAATCTTAAAAAAGGTTTTATTGTTTTTTCTGTTGACATTTTTATTTTGTTTTACCGGAAGCTCTGAAACCAATTGGATTTCGCGGTTTATTCTCCTGGATTAATAATTTCTTTAAGTAAGCGAATACTGTTTTTATTTCTTCATCATTTTTTATCAGATGCTGTTCTATTTTTTCTATTTTCATCCAAAGGTCTTTGTTATCCAAAATCAATTGTTTCATTTTAGTAAACATTCTTATTATTTGTATGTTAACCTGGATTGCAGTTTCAGAATTTAATACGCTTGAGAGCATGGCTACGCCTTGTTCGGTGAAGGCGAAAGGTAATTTTCTAGTACCGCCCCTTCCTTTTTTGTTTGATATCGCAATTTGCGATATCAAAGATTTGAATTCTTCGTTTGATAATTGAAACATAAAATCTTCTGGAAACCTTGAGATGTTTCTTTTCACTGCTTCATTTAAACGAAACGTAGGAACTCCGTACATCCCCGCTGAATCCTTGTCCAGCATTACTTTCTGTCCTCGGATAATAAAAATTCTCTCGACAATTGTTTCTTCAGAAACATTTACAACCGGCAAAGAAGATTTCGGCATATTTGTTTGTTTACTGATAAATAATTTCTCTAAGGTCGCAAATTGCGACCTTAGAGACGGATTGCAATCCGTCTCTACAAAATTTCCTCCATCACCGGTAATTTTCTGGCTTCGAATTTCTTTACTTGCTCCGCGATGTGTTTAATATGTTCCGGTGTTGTTCCACAACATCCGCCCACAATATTTACAAAACCTTCTTTTGCCCAATCTTCAATAATGTGTGCAGTTTCTTCCGGTTGCTCATCATATTCTCCAAAGGCATTGGGCAATCCTGCATTGGGATATGCAGAAGTATAACAACTTGCTATTTCACTCAACTCTTCAATATGCGGCCGCATTTCTTTAGCGCCCAATGCGCAATTTAAACCCACACTTAAAGGATTGGCATGAGAAACTGAAATATAAAATGCTTCTAAAGTTTGCCCACTGAGCGTTCTTCCACTTGCGTCTGTTATGGTGCCACTAATCATTATCGGAAGCTCTTCTTTTTTGGTATCTCTGAAATATTTCTTTATCGCATAAATCGCTGCCTTTGCATTGAGTGTGTCAAAAATGGTTTCTATCAGAAGCAAATCGACTCCGCCATCTACGAGCCCTTTTATTTGTTCATAATACGCATCCGCCACTTCATCAAAAGTTACGGTTCTAAAACCCGGATTATTT
>JAHEZA010000549.1 GCA_023251335.1 Chitinophagaceae bacterium
GGGTAAATTATTTATTAATTGCAATAGACCTTTTTCTTTAATGGTTTGTTCCATGTTGCAAAATTAAGTGTTTACACTATAGGACGAATAGAGAACCCGCTCCATCCCAAATGAGGATTGGATGATTTCTTTTCAATTTCGATTTTGAACTATTCCGCTTTCTTCAGTAAACCGACAAAAACAATAATTTCTTATTTAATGAATAAAATCATTCGCTGAAATGTGCCGGGGTATCAACAAAAAAACGAGAAAATATTTGGATTAATAAATTTCTTCTCTATTTTTGTCGCTCCAAGGCAGCTCGCCCGCTCTGGAGTTTCCTCCAAAAATCTTCTGAAAACATCCAATACGGATTTTTTAATAATCTGTTCCTTATTCCTTGTTTAAAGCCACAGACTTACAATCTCATATTGTAAGATATTTCACTTAACTCTAAACCAAAAGGAATGAAACAATTTAACACAATTCTGTTAGCAGTCATAAGCCTGCTCAGTTTACAATCAGCATTTGCCCAAACCGGAACTTTATGTGATGGAAATAAAGGCCCCAATTTATTAGGGGCACGCGGAACTTTTAGTATCCCATATATTACGGCAAACGCGAATGCAGATGCTTGCATCCAATCAGGAACCAATAGTTATAATCCGCTCGAAAATGTTGGTAGTAAAATAGAGCCTTGCGGCGATCCCAGTGGAAATATATTCCCTTGTTCTGATTATAATTATACCGCAGTTCAAAATGGTATGCAACCTGAATTTACCTATTCAATTGTGAAAATAATGGGTGATGAGAGCGGATCAAATTGTTTGCATGCTCCAATTTGGATTGCGGCTGACCATACAGGTGATCAGGGATATTTTCTTGCAGTAAATGGCCGTCCTGATATTGATCAAACGCCGATATTTTACCAGATTAAATCAATACCGGTTTGCGTTAACGCTATTTACGAATTTTCTGCGTGGGTTATTAATATGATGCCTCCCGGAGGTTCTGTGGATGCATCACCAAGTATTTCCTTTGTGGTCAATGGCACAGATACGATTGGCACTTCAGGACACATACCCTATGATCACCAGTGGCATAAAGTAGGCGGACAATTTATGGCCACTACTGGCATCGTGGATCTGAAAGTGGTTAATTCTACAGCTATTGCCGGTGGTAATGACCTGGGATTGGACGATATATCTTTTAATGTTTGCCAATCAAAAATTACGGTAAACGGACCTGCTGTGGCTACTGAGGGTAGTACTGTTTCACCGGAGTATACAATTATCGATGCTTCTCAGACCAATACAGTGTATCAATGGCAGGTGAGCAGAAATGCCGGTATCACCTTTACAAATATTACCGGAGGAACAATTATTTACACAAACGGAGTGGCTACCTTAAATTATGGTATCACTAATATATCGTCTGATCTTTCGCAACCAAATGCAAATGGTAATATTTACAGATTGGTAGTGGCTGCTTCAAGGGCTGGGCTTTCTAACCCTGATTGTCATTACTTTAATGATTATACGCTGGTCGTGGCAGAAGGGGGTCCTACACCGGTAAAGTTGACTTCCTTTAACGGCGATTATTCAAATGGCGTTGCCAGGCTAAACTGGCAGACCAGCCAGGAATTAAACAATGATCGTTTTGAATTATACAGAAGTTTTGATGGAACAAATTTTGAGTTGGCAACCTCCATCGCCGGCGCAGGCAATAGTTCTGTACCTAAAAATTATACGTATCAGGATCATATCAATCTTGATGGAAATGTTTATTACAAGCTAAAGCAAATTGACATTGATGGTAAATTTAGCTTCTCTAATATTATAAAACTTTCATCAAATGACGCCAGGGCATCCTTCAAAATATACCCTAATCCTGTTGTGAATAATTTTGCCGCTTCGTTCAGTGCACCTAAATCGGGTGTGGCAACACTTTTAATTAGAAATACCAGCGGACAAACGGTGTATAAAAAATCCCTTAGTATCGTAAAAGGAGATAACACAGTTTCAATAGGCGCGCAGCAATTTAGTACCGGCATGTATTATATCAACATTATTAATGATGAAATTAACTATAGTTGGAAATTGCAAAAACTTTAATAGGATTAATTATTAAATATAAACCGCTGCAACGTTTTTGTTACAGCGGTTTTTTGATTTACTATTTTGCAATCATCAGATTGTTTGTTATTTTTTTAATGATTGCAATGAAATCAGGCAAATCGCGTTTTTTATTCATGAAAAATATATCCTTAAAGGATGAAAAAAAATCTTTAATTTGTAACAGAGTTTGACGAGGCAACATCAACACAACGCTTTTGAATGAAATTTAAAATTCCCATTTTTTTATTTTTTTGTATACTTTCCTTTAATTCAAAGGCACAATATTACTATTATGATGATAAATACTATGATAACGAGCTTACTTTCGAGGCAGGTATTTCTTTGGGTCCAATGAATAGCCTGACAGATATTGGCGGACGAAAGGGAAATGGAAAGGGCGGCGCAAAGGACCTGAATGTAAAAAGCACAACATTTTCGGGAGGTATTTATTTCAGTGGTCTTTATAAACATTTTTTGGGATTACGGCTTGAAGGGACTTTCGGAAAAGTGGAA
>JAHEZA010000550.1 GCA_023251335.1 Chitinophagaceae bacterium
ACCATCCCGATAAAATTTTAATGTATCTCAATCATAAACCATTGCTACATGGTAGGTCTGATTAAGGTTGATATCTGCTATATCAGGAGTTTTATAATAACCATTCGTTGTGGTTATTTCGCCGCTGTTCGGACGCAATAAATAATTAACATCAGTAGGATCACGATGCTTGGACACAACGTCTCCTGCCCAAACCTGTCCACCAGAATAAGGAGCCGTTCTATTTATAACTGCTTCAACAGTAACATGATTTCCCGGAATATTCAACTGCCCTATACCCACATTAGAAGGTACAGAAGGTGTTGCCAGCCAATTATTACAATTTATTTGAGCGCGGGAAATATGAATAGTAAATGTCAGGAAAAGACATAAAATACCTCTCATAGAATTAATTATTCAATCAGTCGTCGGTAAAGAATTGTGCCGCCAAGATAAATCCATTTTTATAAATCACAAAATCCGGTATAATTAAAAGGGGTTATTGTCTTTAATTCCTTTTTCAGAGTTGCAGCAATTTTTAAAGAATTAATAAAAGAATGGATTGTGTTTTTATCAATAGATTCTTTGCCTCTCGTCAATTCTTTTAATGCCTCGTAAGGTTTCGGATAATTTTCTCTCCTTAAAACAGTTTGAATCGCTTCAGCCACCACAGCCCAATTATTGTCAAGGTCAGCATGCAATTTTTGCTCATTCAAAATTAATTTATCAATTCCTTTTTTGATAGATAGAACAGAGAGTATTGTATGCGCGACGGGCATTCCTATGTTCCTGATAACTGTCGAGTCTGTGAGATCCCGTTGCAAACGCGATATAGGTAATTTTGATGAAAGGTGCTCCAGCAATGCATTTGCGATTCCCAGGTTGCCTTCGGCATTTTCAAAGTCGATAGGGTTTACTTTGTGCGGCATAGCGCTGCTGCCTATTTCGCCTTTTTTGGTTTTTTGTTTAAAATATTCCATGCTGATATACGTCCACATGTCGCGGCAAAAATCAACCAGGATGGTATTGATGCGTTTTATGTTATCAAAATGAGCGGCAAGTAAATCATAATGCTCTATTTGAGTAGTATATTGTTGGCGTTGCAATCCTAATTTTTCTTCGAGGAATTGATTGGCAAAATTTACCCAATTTGTTTTTGGATAGGCTACATAATGTGCATTAAAATTTCCTGTGGCGCCCCCAAATTTTCCGGAAAAGGGAATGTGGCTGAATTGCTGTATTTGATTTTCTATCCGTTCCACAAAGACCATCATCTCTTTGCCCAGCTTCGTTGGCGATGCAGGCTGTCCGTGCGTTCTGGCCAGCATCGGAATATCTTTCCATTCTATAGCCAGCTCATGCAGTTTGTGCTGCAGGTTAATAACAGCAGGCAAATATTCATGTTCAATCGAATCCTTCCACATCATCGGAACCGCCGTGTTGTTGATATCCTGCGATGTCAAACCGAAATGTATCCACTCTTTTAAATCGTCGGCGCCCAAAGTTTCTAACTTTTCTTTTAAGAAATATTCAACCGCTTTTACATCATGATTGGTAATTTTTTCTGTAACCTTTATCTTTTCCGCATCCGCAATAAAAAAATCGTTTCCGATGCTTTTTAGCTGCTTTTTTATTAAAGGCGATATTTTGAAAAACTTCTTTTCCGCCAAAAAAACG
Source organism: Chitinophagaceae bacterium (assembly GCA_023251335.1). Classification (GTDB taxonomy): domain Bacteria; phylum Bacteroidota; class Bacteroidia; order Chitinophagales; family Chitinophagaceae; genus Ginsengibacter. The sequence goes on from JAHEZA010000550.1 coordinate 1,657, forward strand.
AAGTATTCGATCTCAACTTTTACGCGGTATTTTATTAATGCGTATTCAGAAAAATAGGCGTCGAGATGTTGAAGTTGATTGCGGTAACGTCCGTCAATCGGGGAAATGGCGGTGAGAGGTTGAAGTTGCATTAATTATATTGTTGTATTGTTTTATGGTCTTATTGTTATTGGGAAATAGTAAACAAACAAATAACCGGTTTTTTTATTTTGTAAATGCTGTTGTCAGTTTCCCGTCGCCTGCATAAGCGTTCTGCTTTTGGCTTTGAGCCTTCTGCCTTACATTTGCGGCAAATTTAAAGTAAACAGTGCAGAAAAAAATAAGAGTTGGGGCTGTAAGTTATTTAAATACGAAGCCTTTGATTTACGGATTAGACCACGGGATAATGAACGGGCAGGCTGAATTGATCATTGATTACCCTTCGAGAATAGCGTCAATGTTGCTGGAAGATCAAATTGATGTAGGCCTGGTTCCGGTGGCCATTATTCCTGAAATGAAAGAACATTATATCATTTCTGATTATTGTATCGGAAGTGTGCGAGAAGTAGCGAGTGTATGTCTTTTCAGTCAGGTTCCCATGGAAAAGATTGAAAGTGTATTGCTCGATTATCAAAGCAGAACTTCTATTGCTCTTTTAAAGGTTCTGATTAAAAACTTCTGGAAAATAGATGTGGTTTTTAAAGAAACGTCCGGTGACTATCAATCTCAAATAGCCGGAACCACGGCTGGGCTTGTAATTGGAGATCGTGCATTACAGCAACGAAAAATTTCTCCGTTCATTTATGATCTGGGGTCGGAATGGAAAAAGTTGACTGGTTTGCCCTTTGTATTTGCAGCATGGATCAGTAATAAAAAACTGGACGATCAATTTATCAATGAATTTAATAAAGCCAATTTATTTGGATTAAGTAAGCTTGATGACGTTGTACGCGAACACCCTTATGAAATATTT
>JAHEZA010000551.1 GCA_023251335.1 Chitinophagaceae bacterium
GATGCTTCGGATGTTCAGCCTGTATTCGGGATCCGCACAAGCGTAAGAATCTCTTATCCACACATGGTTGTTGCCGAGATGATCCATCATCTTTCGATAAAGACTTTCAAAATAATCTTCGTCAATGGGTTGGTTAATATCGTTCCAGTCAACTGTGTCCGAAGTAATTTTATCTTTAACTATAAAGCGGTCTCTGGGGCTCCGGCCGGTAAACTTGCCGGTATTAATCACTAACGCGCCCGAGCTGCTGATTACGCCTTCATTTCTTTCAATGCATTGAAGTACTAATTCATCGGGAGGCAATTGATAAAATGTACTTTCGGCAGATTTAAGGCCTAATGAGAATAACAAATTTTTAGGCACGGCAAACATCGTGGGAACTGACATAGCTTCGTTTTTAATGAAGCATGCAAAGTTAGGACTTCAATTTTTCGTAATCATTCCGGGAATAGCCCTTTCGATATGTTAGTATCTTACACTTTTTCAATTTTGATGTAATGGGTTTACTAAATTTTGTGAATACTTGAATAAATTGTATCGAATTTTGAGAATCATTAAAAACAATAAAAAGTTTAGAATTTTAATGTGTAATTTTTACAATTGGCATTTTTAGAGACTAAAAATATTTTATTCATGTATATTGCAATTTCTGTTTTTTGTGAAATTTAGTTTTATAGGATTTTATTCTAAAACGGATTTTAATAAATAAAATAAAGTGAGATGAAATATTTACCACTCAATCCCGAAATTTTTATTCAAAACCGAAAACGGTTTGTTGCTAAAATGGATAAAAATGCAATTGCTATTTTTAACAGTAACGATGAGTTGCCATATAACGGAGACGCCTTGCATCCATTTGTACAGAATTCTGATTTATTTTGGCTTTCAGGAATTGAGCAGGAAGATAGCATGGTAATTTTATATCCGGACAATCCTGATCCAAAATACAGGGAGGTGTTGGTACTGGTGCGTCCCAACGAATTAAAGGAGAAATGGAACGGCCACCAACTTCGTAAAAATGAAGCAGAAGAAATCTCGGGAATGAAAACAATTGTTTGGTTAGATGCACTTGATAGTTTATTGCAACCCTGGATCCATTTGGCAGATACGATTTATCTTAACACCAACGAAAACGACCGTAAAGCCAATGAAGTGCCTGTGAGAGATTATCGGTATGCAGCGTATATGCGTGAACGTTATCCATTGCACAATTATAAACGCAGCGCTAAAATAATAAAGGAATTACGTGCCATTAAATCTCCATTGGAAATTGAAGTAATGCAAAAAGCCATTGATATTACAAATGTTACATTCAGGCGCCTGCTGCAATTCATAAAACCCGGGGTGATGGAATATGAAATTGATGCAGAAATATGGCATTCATTTCTTTCTCAACGTGCCAGCGGGCCTGCGTATGGAAGCATCATTGCGAGTGGCGATAGAGCCAGGACGCTGCACTATGTAAATAACAACCAGGAATGCAAAGAAGGTGAGCTGATACTGATGGATTTTGGCGCACGATATGGAAATTATTCTGCCGACCTTACCCGCACGATTCCCGTAGGCGGCAAATTTGGAAGAAGACAGAAAACAGTTTACAACGCTTGCCTGGATTTGCATTATTATTGCGCTTCTATTTTAAAGCCCGGCATCAGCATTAATGATTATACAGAAAAGGTGGGAGACAAAGCAACAGAATTATTTCAAAAAATCGGATTATTGAAAAAATCAGACATAAAAAATGAAGACCCTGAAAACCGTGCTTACCGGAAATATTTGTATCACGGTATTTCACATCATTTGGGAATAGATGTTCATGATTTAGGAACAAAGACAGAGCCTGTAAAGGCAGGAATGGTTTTCACGATAGAACCCGGGATTTATATTGAAGAAGAACAAATGGGCATTCGAATTGAAGACAATTACTGGATCACAAAAAATGGAAATACGGATTTGATGAAAGACATTCCAAAGACGGTGGAGGAAATTGAGGCGTTGATGAAGAAATGAAGAAGGACGACCGGAAAAACGTATCATGGTAGCCAGTCTCCGGCTTGTGGCTTTAGAAATGATTAACAAATTTAAATAACAAGATTAACAACAACTACGCAACGACATCAAATGACTGAAAAACTGCTTTTGGTGGCCGGCGTTCAGTAGTCGGTGGTCAACATTTAACATGAAACAAATTCCAAACATCTTCACACTGCTTAATTTATTTTTTGGTTGCATGGCCATTGTGTTTACGTTGCAAACCAATTCAGTGATTATTTATATGAACGATCAGTTCAACACCAGCTTTAATATACCCGAAAAAATATCGTGGGCCGCGATTTGTATTTTCATCGCTGCGCTGATCGATTTTTTAGATGGCTTTGTAGCGCGTTTGTTAAAGGCTACCAGTGATATGGGCAAGCAACTGGATTCGCTCAGCGATGTGGTAAGCTTTGGCGTAGCTCCGGCGATGATTCTTTATCAGTTGTTGCAATTTAGTTATGCCAGGGAAGTAAATGGCCTTGATGTTTCTATTGTCTGGCTGGTACCGGCGTTCGTACTTGCCGGCGCCGGTGCTTATCGTTTGGCAAGATTTAACCTGGATA
>JAHEZA010000091.1 GCA_023251335.1 Chitinophagaceae bacterium
TGGGCGGAAAATTTTTTAGTCAATTAATTTTTTCAATTCACTTTTTTGCACACTTCAATCTTGTCGTTATAATGGGAAATCAATTCGGTAATATTTCCCGCTGCGTCTTTTACAAATTCAATTCTCGCATCAATAATTTTCAAATAAAAGTTAGTTTCATCTTGTGCAAATAAAGGAGATTTTGGCAAGCCGCCCTGGGGCGCTTCCATTTGCAGGGTGCCATTTTCAAGCGTGATATATACGTGATGTTTTTTATCGAAATCATACCTGCCGATATATTTTTTCAAAGTCTCGGACGGCAATTCAACGAACACCTGTTTTTGAAATAGTTCGTAAGGTTGTTGAAAAAGAATTGCCGAAAGAGTTGAATTTATAGTGGCCAATCCTTCGTTAAACCAACCTTCATTGGTCAGCAGAATAATGGTGATGTCTTCATCTGTATAGTAACATAGATAAGCGGTAAAACCCGGAATCCCGCCTCCGTGTGCAATTGTTTTATGACCATATAATGAATCAATATACCAGCCGTAACCGTAATGCTGCAACCGAGGCATAAGTGCCTCCTGCCATGAATCTGCAGACAAAATTTTCTTGCTGCAAATTGCTTTTGCCCATTTGTATATATCACTGGTTGTACTGAAAATAGCGCCCGCTGCATAGCTTACCGTTGAATCCCATCGATATGCTGTAGCTTCAATTTGACTGGTGTCATTGATTGTTCGATATCCCGTTGCAATATTGGTATCTGGTGAATTTTTAAAATCGAATAATGAATGATCCATTTGCAATGGCGTAAAAATAATATCTCTCACATTTTGCTCGTAGGATTTACCGGTTACCTTTTCAATAATCAATCCGAGCAAATAATAATTTGAATTGCTGTACTGAAATTGTATTCCGGGTTTAAAAGCGGGCTTATGCCGGAAAAGAATATCCGTTACCAATTTTTTATTTATCGGATTACAAACAATGGCAGAGTCTTCCGCATCAATATCATTGGTGTAATTATAAATACCCGAGGTATGCGCCAGCAGGTTTTCCAATGTTATTTTACCGGCATATTTGAATTCGGGAAAATATTTGTTGAGGTTATCTTTCAAAGAGAGTTTTCCTTCTTCCTGCAATTTCAGAATTACCGTGGCCGTGAATTGTTTTGTTATTGATCCGATTTGGTAAATTGTATTGTTGTCGTTTAGAACATGTTTTGCAAAAATTTTATATCCATAACTTTTTTGCAATAGAATTTTTCCATGCTGCGCAATGAGTGCCGAGCCATTGAACTTATGAAACTTATTTGCCGAAATCAAATATTCATCCAACTTTTGAGTGATTGGATTATTCTGCTGCGCTTTCAAAATAAGAACGCCTGCCATAAAGATTAAAATGAGTAAAAATTTCTTATCATTTCTCATCATGAGTTCTGTTTTTTTCAAGCTACTTTCATCGCCACCTGCCAGGTCACCAAAATTATTCCAACGTAACAATCACCTTTGCCGTAAATGGGCAAAGCAGCAACAAATGTTTTTGTTGGCCTAAGTCACAGAATTTAGAGAAAAGGCTTAAAAGATTTCTTCAGTTTTCAATAAAACAGAAATCATTGTTTTTTGTTGCTTTACTATTGCCCCCGTCGTGGTAATGCGAAACTTAATTTTAAATTTGCCCCGACTGTTGAATTCACTTTTGTCAGCCTATCACTTCAACATCTTTTTTAAATAATTGTAACTGGCTGTCACATCTTCTAAGGGATGCGGTGCTCCGTCCTGCTCTACAAAAAAATATTTCATTCCGGACTCTTTCCGGTTGTCGAATATTCGTTTGAAGTCAACAACGCCTGCACCAACTTCCGTAGGTTCCATTTTTGTTTTATCCAGATCTTTCACATGCCATAGCGGAAAACGGCCTGGGTGTAGTTTAAACAATTCCACAGGGTCCTGTTTTGCTTTGGTAGCCCAGCCAAGATCCAGTTCCATTTTTACCAGGTCTTTATCCGTATGGCCAAGAATATAATCAAAGGGACGTACGCCTTCTACTTCATCAAATTCCGATACATGATTATGATAGGCAAATTGAACACCGTTCTTTTTGCAGGCTTCGCCGCTTTTAGTGAAAACTTCCACCGCGGTTTTTATTTCGTCCAATGTACTTACCGGAATACTGGAACATACCAGGTAACTTAATCCACCCTCCGCCGCATCATCAGCCAATTGCTGGTAATTGTCTGTCAGGTTCAGCGGTTTTGGCGCATCCTTCATCTTTTCGATATACGATTTTATTTTTGCAGAGTCTTCTGCATTTTTAGCCATCTTCATAATATCACGCGGTTTGAAGTTCGCACCACCAACATGTGCAGAGCGCCAGTGCATCCCTGCATCTTTTACCATTGCAGCAAATTCTTTTGGCTTATACCCATAAAAATTTCCTTTTTGCGATCCGGCGCTTTCTAATTCTTTATAACCAATGGCCGCAAGTTTTTGTAAGGTGCCTTTTGTGTCCGTTGTCATTAATTGACCCATGGTATATAATTGAAGTCCGATGGGCATTTCTTTCTTACTACTAAAAAATTTCTCTGCCCGTCCAAGCTGCGGCAACATCAAACCCCCAAGAGCAAATGCTCCGGATTGTTGTAAAAATTTTCTTCTGTTTGTCATAATGGATTTTTTATTGAAGGTAATTTATTTAGAGGATTTATGCATCGGGTGAGCAGTAAACAAATCTATCTACCAGTAAACAAACAAATTTCAATGATTTCTGTTTTCTTTTTGATTACAAAAACTTAAAGATTTCAATCTTCTTTTCACAATAATTTTTTATTTTTCTGCCAGCAAACGATTTATAATTTCATTAAATTCTTTTTTAAATTGAGTATAATGCTCACCGGTTGCGGGCCCGCTGAAACCGCTATCTATCTTTCTGATGTTTCCTTTTTTATCAACAAAAAGGGTAGATGGGAACGCCTTTATTTTATCTAATTGTGGCAGTGTTTTTTGGGTAAGCAATGAGTCTGAAACGGCTACTCCGGTAATTAAAACAGGGTATTGAACATCTAATCTCTTCATAAAAGGCAGAAGCGCTTTTTGTGAATTTTCAAAATCGGTAGTGCGTTCATAGGCAAGACCAATTATCTCGATTCCTCTTTGATGATTTTTATTATAATAGTCGCTTAAAAATTTAGTTTCATCCATGCAATTAGGGCACCATGACCCAAGAATCTGAATCACCACGACTTTGCCTTTAAACCTTTTATCATTGATGGATACAATATGCCCATCTTTACTGTCTTTAAAACTGAAATTAAGTTTTCCGGAATTAGGTTTTATTTTGGTCCCACTAAACTCATCTGATGTTATTGCATTCACATTTCTTTCTGCATTCCAATTTTCAACACCTGTTTCACCGGCATAAAATTTACCACCTGAAATTTTATTTTCATTATCAATTTTCGCAGTGAATAAGTAAGCGTTCGCACCATCAAAAGTGGAAAGCTTTAAACTATCTCCACTAACCACACCTTGCAAAAAACGCATGTCGCCTGTCGGATCCAGGAACGTTCCCGTTACATAAGATCCCTCCTGTTTAAACTCTGCAGCCATTGTAGAAACTTTATTTTCTTCAATAAACTTTGTTTCCCATCGCCCGGAAATATTTGAAACAGGCGGGACCGAAATTTTAAATCGTTCTTTGGTACCGTACTCGGCTTTAAAAGGCATTGTTCGAACTCTGTATCCAAAATATTTAACCCATGTTCCTTCCAGGTTCCCATTGTCCATAATTCTGGCACGAAAGCCGGATTCGTAAAAAGGCATTTGAATAAATACAGAATCATCGCGGGTTTCAATGCTATCAACCAATAAATGTTCTTTACCATTAATGACATAAATAATTTTTTTTCCGAGGCTGTCTTTTGTTTGAAAATTAAAAACGACCTGTTGTCCGTCCGGCCGATCAATGGTGGCTCTCCAATAGCCGTTTTTCAAAGTCACCGGACTGGCCGACCAGCGAATAAAAAGAAGCGACACAGCAAAAAGACAGATTACAAGGACAGGTTTAAAATCGAATATTTTTATTCTTTTGTTCATCATCTTAGTTATTTAATATGCTACAAATTTAATCCCATTACATTAAAGTTACCATCAAAACGCCATCATCGGTTTACATCTCATGTTGTGGATAGCGAACGTAGGGTTCTTAATGAAGAGGGAATTATGCATCTTTACCAGCGTAAATAATTCCTTTATGAAATGTGATTATCCGAAATGTATTTCTGAAAACTAAATTAATTGTCGCTTTATTTTTTTTATTACCTTTCTACTCCATTTCAACTATCCCTGAAAAAACAATTACTGCAGATTCCTGTTAGTTGCCGCACACACAAAACCTTCATCTGATTAACTAAGGTATTTTAAACTGGTAAAAAAATGGCAGTTAAACCCTCACCTTCAAAAACAGTATCACCGGCTGTTTATTTAATTATTTCTATTGTAAGTTTTGTGGTAGCTATTGCAATCGGGTACTACTATTTTCATTACATGAAACAGGGGGGCACAGAAAAAATGGACGACCGGATTTTTTATCTTGTGTTGGTTTTATTTGGTATTGCAGCAAGTGCATTGATATTCGGAATTATGAATTCCTACGCCAGTCTCAAAGGCATCCAGGCTAATGTTACCTATAAATTTACGGGGCCTGTGGTAGGGGTTATACTTACTGTGTTAGGAGGTTTTTTAATACCAAAAGGTTCAACCGATCAGTTTCTTTCTATCAGGGTTTTTAACCAGGACAATGAACCTGTTACAAGGGGTACGGTTACTATTTCATTTCCGCATTATCAACGTAATGCATCAATAAATGAAAAAGGGTTAGTAATATTTCCGGACATACCTTATGATCAGTTGCGCAACAACATTATCATAAATGTCGTAAGTGATGGCTATACGAGTCGCAATTTAGATACGCTTCTTTCTAATTTTGATCCTATTAACATCTCGCTGAGCCAGGCAAAAATTATACGAATCTCAGGCTTTGTAAAAGATGCGGGCGACCGGCCTATTAAAGACGTGGAAGTAACAGTTGACGGAACTCCGTACGCCGCAACAACCATTAATGATGGCAGCTTTGATATTCCCATACCGGGGTATCATTTTGGCGATAGGATCACACTGGTTACTTCACATCCCAGCTATGAGGATAAGATAAAGCAGTTCGATATTGAATCGGGCGAAATTAATAAGATAGAATTTGTACTGAATCCGGTTCCGGCAAATATTCCTAAAAATAAGAAAAGATGAGAACAAAAATTATTTTTGCCGTCTTATTTACAGTTTGGGTCGGCACAATATATGCACAGGAAGTTATTATAAAAGGTACACTTCGTTGTGTCAATAATGGAGTTGCCACCTCTACCAGGGGAGCGGTAAACATTGTGATTATTCCGTCATTTAATCCCGCTGCTTCGGTGGCAACCACAACCACTCCGCAAGGTTTTTTTCAAATCAGTACCGGATGGGATATAAAAGCGCTAAGGGATAAAGATGTTACGCTTTATATTATTACAAAATGCAGCAGTTGCAAAAAAATACAAAGAGTATTTATTTCTGAAGATCTGGACAAGCGAAATACCGATCCGACTAAAATGTATGTAACCGTAAAGGGCTGGAAGATCCTGGAAAATTGTTCGAATACAGAACTTCCGGATATTTTGTCTGAACAATTACTTGATTCTGCACATCATTTGCCGCCACAGGATATTAGCGGAAAGGCCACCGGCAGCGCAGCGATGGCTCCTGTTTCCTTTCTCAATCTGTTTCAATCACTGGCTGCTGTCGCAGCGGGTGGCGGAGCACAGGGTTTTTATCAGGCAGTTGGCATCCCCGGAGGCAAGATAGCGTATGGTGAGTTTTTGCATACGTCTGTAATTACCAATACTGATAATACAGGCTTCAATTTTGCGCCGTCGCGCAATCTTTCCGAAGCTGTTTTTTGGAACCCTGCTTCCATTGCCACCGGTGATAAGCCACATAATATAAGTTTATTGACAAATTTCAGGAACAATATAAAACTATCGGGATACCAGCAAATAACCCAACAATTTTATATTGGGCTGGGAGGTATCTATACCAAACAAGATCAATACCGGTCAGTATTGTATAGCCAGGGGGGAGACCCTGTACCAATGCCCCACCCTGAAAAATTGGAAGAATTTGCCGTCTTTTTAGCTCCGGTGTATAAGATTAATAATAAATTAAGTGCAGGAATTACGCTGAAATCCGTTTGGCAACAATTTAATAACCCCGATAAAGCGGCTTTAGAATTTGATAATAATGGAGACCTGCAAAATTTCTTTAAAGACGATAGCATCAAAAAGCAAAATTTTGATGTAGATCTTTCTTTTAATTATAAAATTACCAACGCTCTGCAGGCCGGTGTTTCTGTTATGAATGTCGCTGGTTCGAAATTGTATGCAGATATGTTCATTAAGGATTCAGCCAATCAAACATATATCAATCAACGTGCCTATGGTGTCGGTCTGTGTTATAAAAGAGGCAGGCTTAACGTGGGCCTGGATGCCTTATTCACCGACAACGATTTTTATGATGCTTCCATAGGCGTCAACTATATTCCGTTTAACAATGGATTGATAGCGGCGGGTTACGCTTTTAAGCAACAAAGTTTTTCCGTTTCATTTAGATTGAAGCATTTCAGGATCGCTTACATATATGATAATAACCTTGTAATAAACGAAGTAAAAATTCCTAAGAGCAACATCTTTGACGGAAAAATATATTCCGGCTTTATATTCGATTTTTGAATAATTGATTTTGGCCAGTGTTAGCATATTCTTAAAGGCAACAACGCTGCACGTTCAATTATTGATCAGACATTTACTACGTGTATAAAAAAGATCAGCTTCATTTTATGAGCCATCTTAAAAAGGAATAATCTTTTAGTGAATTGGGGGATGATAGCTGATAACGAGCTTCTGATTCAAAAAATCAATGTCACTGATCTAAGGAAAGAATAAAAAGGGCCACTTTTTGGGTAAGTCCTGATATTATGATTGGTTATTTTGTAGGTCGGATTTTCTCAATGTATTTCAAAAAAGTTTTTAATTCACCATCGGGAAGAGAGTCCTGATCAGCTTTATCATAGATAGTGAGAAAATAGACAGTATCCGATTCAATTTTTACATGGGTTATTATTCTTGCTCCTCCACTTTTTCCACGATTTTTACTCTTGATAGCTAATCGTACTTTGTAGCAACCTTTGCCAAGTGATGTTCCTGATTCGGGATTTTCTTCTAATTCTTTGAGCAAACTTGAAAAGTCATTTTTGATGGAAATATATTTTTTTGACAATTCCTTAAGACGCTTAACAAAAACAGGAAGATAAACAAATTGCATTTGTGAGGATTACAATTGATTTAATAATTGGGCAGTAGTAGGTGTCTTTAGCTTGCCCTTTCTGTGCAAATCCATTTCTTTGAAAGCAATTTTTAAATCTTCAAATATTTTCAATTTTTCCAACTCTTGTTGAACCTCATCCCATTTTTTTATTGGAACCAAAACAGCAGTGGCATTGCCCTTTTCGTCAGTTACATAATTTACTCCGGTCATAACAATGATTTAAGAATAAAGATACCATTTTTGCCAACAATAAATTGGCTACCCCGTGCTTATACAATAAAATTAACTTCTACTTCAGCTTCAAACCATTGATCATTTTTTTCACAACGCCCGGCAAAGTTTTGCCTAACGCCTGGTAAACGCCTGCCTGGTAGCCAATAAAATGAATGGCATCATAAAAAGCTTTAGGGGCACCCAACCTGGATGCAGCCAGCTTCTGAGCTGCCTGGCGCAAAAAGGAAAACGGAGAAAGCGAGCTTTCCTCCAGGAATTTCTTTCTTTCGGGCAACACCTGTAACAACGCTGGTTC
>JAHEZA010000552.1 GCA_023251335.1 Chitinophagaceae bacterium
TTGCTCATATCCTTTATCGAGGAAAATAGCACCTGTGAGCGCTTCGAGAGAATTCCCAAATATCTGCGAGATTTTTAAAGAGTGATCAAGATGGTTATATAAGGTGATTTTTTTCAAACCAATTTTTACGGCTATGTCATTCAGCTTATTTCTGTTTACCATCTTGCTTCTCATCTCTGTTAAAAAACCTTCGTCTTTATAAGGATACCGCATAAAAAGATAGTGCGCTACAATACTGCTGATAACTGCATCGCCCAGAAATTCGAGGCGTTCATTATTTTCATCCGCGCCTTCTCTTACAGAACGATGGCTGAGTGCGGTTTTATATAATTCTAAATGCTTGGGCGAAAATCCAAGCACATTTCGAAGCTGCTTTCTGAAGACCCGCTCTCTTTTTGAATAGAATATATCTGGATAATACTGCACTTGTGATAAAGTCGTTTATTGGCTAAAAGTAAAGAAAATATTTCTTTCAAATATTAGTCCTGCAATTCTTCCCAATATTCGGCTGCGCGGCGGGTGTGTGGAATCACAATAGTGCCTCCCACAATATTAGCTACTGCAAATATTTCATACATCTCTTCGGTAGTAACGCCCATCTCGTGTGATTTTCCCAGATGATATTTAATGCAATCATCACAGCGCAATACCATACTTGCTACTAAACCCAGCATCTCTTTGGTTTTTTTATCCAACGCACCGTCTTCATATGTATTGGTATCCAGGTTCCAAAGACGTTTCATCACCAGGTTATTTTTGCTTAAAATAACGTCGTTCATTTTTTCGCGGTACTCGTTAAATTCTTTGATTATTTCGGACATAGTAAAAAGATTTTATGTCAATTTAGTATTTATGCCCGATATGATCAATATCGTCATCAAGGCCATCCCGGTCGGGCAAGCTATTTAATCGTGCTTTTATGAGAAAATAGCTGGTAATTGCAAACGCTAATCCTACCAGGAATAGCGAAACCAGATTGTCTTTAGTAAAAAAATTTAGTGCGACAATTATTCCCAGTAGCTCTGCAAAAAACCAGGCCACCACCGTATAAAACTGCCATCTAAAAACCTTAACACCTTTACGGTTCGCTATCTGGCGAATTTCTTTGGTAAGAAAATAAAGAATTACTAATTCAAGCATTCAAATAGCCGTTATGAGAAATATTGTTTACAATCAAACAAGGGAAATATTAAAATTAGAAAGCTGAACAAACTCTGAAAGCCGTTTATCTATATCCTGCCTGCTAATTTCTTTTAAGCGCTGGGGACCAAATTTTTCCACACAAAAACTCGCCATCGCAGAGCCGACGATAATTGCGGTCTTCATATTTTCAAAGCTGATATTTTTTGTATGGTCTATATGTCCGATGAATCCGCCTGCAAATGCATCACCGGCACCTGTAGGATCGAAAACCTCTTCTAAAGGAAGCGCGGGCGCAAAGAAAACCCGGTCTTCATTAAATAACAATGCACCATGTTCTCCCTTTTTTATAACCAGGAACTTTGGACCCAACTGTAATATTTTTTTTGCAGCTTTTACCAGCGAATATTCATTGCTTAACTCACGGGCTTCGCTGTCATTAATCAATAAGACATCAATTTTCAAAAGTACTTTTTTCAAATCTTCCATGGCCGTTGCCATCCAGTAATTCATCGTATCCAACACTACCAGGTCAGGTCTTTTTCTTAATTGCTCTATCACACTCAACTGTAGCGTCGGCATTAAATTACCGAGCATTAGATACTCCGCGCCCTGGTAAGTCTCAGGAACCTGGGGATTAAAATTAGCAAGCACATTCAGGTCGGTTACCAATGTATCTCTTGAGTTCATATCAAGATGATATTTCCCGCTCCAAAAAAAAGATTTTTGATCCGGCACTATTTCCACGCCGTCAAATTGTACGCCCCGCTTTTGCAACTCATCAATTTCTTCATGCGGAAAATCGTTTCCTACAATGGAAATCTGCTGAATTGGTTGGGTAAGATGGCTGGCTGCATAAGCGACATAAGTACCCGAACCGCCCACGATTTTATCAACCTTGCCGAAAGGAGTTTCAATAGCGTCAAAAGCCATAGATCCAAGAGAAATAATTGCCATAAAAGATTTTATTTTTTTAAACCGTGCAAATGTAGCGGTTAATTGGTTAATTGGTTATTAGTTAATTGCAATTGAAAATCTTTCAAATTAGTTTGTTTACTGATCTTACCTCGTTTCTTTACTTTGAATATTGAACATTGAGAATTGCGTATTGAATATTTTCTAAAGATGTAATTAGAAATCATTCAAATTTGTTTGTTTACTGTTTCTCCACTTGAGCATTGATTATTGATGGTTGAATATTGAACATTTTATTGTCCAATGCTAATATCCATCGTTTCTTCAAAGCTTTTGAATTTGAAATAAAAATGTTCAAAATTTGTTTGTTTACTATCCCCGGCGTTGAGCCAACAGCTTCCAGCTTTCAGCCTTTCTGATTACCTATCTTTGCTCCTTTAATTTTAAAATATGCTTCTATCAATACATCCTGTAAATCAACAAGCAAGGCTAATAAAGCAGGTAGTGGAATGTTTAAGGGATGGTGGAATTATAATATACCCA
>JAHEZA010000553.1 GCA_023251335.1 Chitinophagaceae bacterium
CGATCAGAATAGCAACAATGCCTGCAATTAAAAATATCCACCAGCTTATTTCAATCCTGTATTTATAATTCTGCAGCCAGCTATGCATCATCCACCATGCGAGTGGAAAGGCAACAAGGCATGAAGCCAGTACCAATAACAAAAAATCTTTTGATAATAAGGTGGTGATGTTGGTAATGCTTGCGCCCAACACTTTTCTAACGCCTATTTCCTTTATTCTGCGTTCCGCCGTGTAAGCTGCTAATCCAAATAAACCCAAACAGGAAATAATGATAGCCAGCGTGGCAAATACCCGCGAAAGCTTGCTTATCAATTGCTCATTCTGAAACATCTGGTTGAACTGGTCGTCAACAAAATGATAGGTAAAAGGGTAGGAGGGATTATCTTTTTTTAACACGATTGCAATTTGTTGTATAGCCTTTTCAACATTGGCATCTGGTTTCAGCCGCAGATACATGTTGGATGCTTCCGGCACGTTTACACAAAAAAACATTACAGGGTCGGCCTTGCCATACATATCGCCATACACATAATCATTCACTACGCCCACAACATTTACAACTGCGCCGCTGGTATCACCATCCCAATGCAATGTTTTGCCAACAGCACTGTTGCTGCCCATCAATTTTTCTAATGATTGTGTAATTAAAACGTTCATTTTTTTTGACTGTACGCTATCTGTTTGCACCAGGTCTCTCCCTCCCAGGATTTTTATGCCTGATGTTTTCATATAACCGGGCGATACATAACGCATGGAAATTAAAACCTGGTTATTCGATTTTTTTCCTTCCCAAACCAAGCCGCCGCTATTATTACCTCCATATAAAGTGTTGTAATTGGAAACAGCTAAGTTTTCAATCAATCCTGTATTCAATAAATCCTGGCGAACCGCTTCATAATTTTTTGTCATCTCATTGTTCATATCCACCTGCAAAAGGTTGTTTTTACTAAAACCAAGACTTCTGCTTTTTACGTGTTGTATTTGCTGATAAATAATGATGGTGCTTATGATGAGTATAATAGAAATGCTAAACTGCAATATCACCAGGCCTTTTCGTATGATGGCGGCGCTGCTGCCTTTCATCTTCATTCCCTTCAAAACAAATACAGGATTGAAGGATGATAAATACAGTGATGGATAACTGCCGGCAAACAATCCACAAATTAAAGTAATGGCAAGTAATGCTGCGATGTGTAGCGGCTTGTCTAAACCTAAGGCAAGATTTTTCTGAATCAGCAAATTAAACGCAGGTAATAAAAGCGTCATAAGAATTACAGCAATGACCGCAGATAATAATGCCATAAAAAAGGTTTCTCCCATAAACTGAAAAAAGAGCATTCGTTTTCCCGAACCCAGTACCTTTCTTACTCCCACTTCCCTGGCGCGTTTTTCACTTCTTGCCGTTGCAAGATTCATAAAGTTGATGCAGGCGATTAATAAAATGATCCATGCAATAACAGAAAAGAGATGCACATAAGTTATTCTTCCGCCACCTGTTTGCACACCGTTATCAAAATCATTCCGCAAATGCCAGTCGTGTGCGCTCCATAAAAAAGGCCGCGCAATAGATTTTGGTTCGCGTTTCTGTATGAAATCATAAAGAACTTTATTTACTGAAGCGGCGCTAACATTGGGCTTTAGCTCAACATAAGTGGAAAGATCATTATTGCCCCATTCTTTCGCCCACGATTTATTTTCGTCATACCAAATTTGGAAAGGCGCAACCCATTCAAATTGCACGGTTGAATTTTTAGGAATATCTTCTATAACACCCGTTACCACATAATCCTGTTTATTATCAACACGCACCGTTTTGCCAATCACATTTTTTTCATTGCCAAAGAATTTTTTGGCAGTGGATTGGGTGATCACCATTGAATGCAATTCTTTAAAAGCCGTTTCTGCATTGCCTTCCACAAAAGGAAAAGTAAACATGCTGAACAATGAAGCATCCACATAACTTCCGCCTGCATACATTGATTTATTGCCGAAAGTTATCAATTTTGTATCCAGTCCATTGATGCGGCAGGTGTTGGCAATGCCGGGAATTTCTGCCTTAATTTCCGGAGCCATTGGTGCAGGTGTAGAACCAAATGTTGCTGTGTAGGTATCGTATTTTTGATTTTCGCGGATAAAATATAGCTGGTCTTTTTTTGTATTGAACTGGTCAAAGCTTAATTCATCTTCCACCCACAAAAAAATTAATCCTGCACAGGTAATCCCGATTGCTAAACCAAAAATATTGAGAAAGCTATAGCCTTTATTTTTCCATAGGCTTCTTACTGTTGTTTTGAAATAATTTTTAAACATCCTGTTTTCGTTTATTGGTAACCGCTATATTGATAATAAAGCAACAAATACTTCAAATTTTTATTTTCAGTTTGTTTCGGTTATCCCTCCCAGTTATAATGAATTTCATTTTCCCATTTGCATTTATTCAAATTTCACCACTCACCATTCACGCCAATCATTCACTTCTCAAATTATCCACAGGGTTGGCCAGCGCTGCCTTTATTGCCTGGGAACTTTATTCATCTTTTAAATAAGTTGTTGGGTTGGCAGTAAATGCTTTATTTAAATGCCATAACA
>JAHEZA010000092.1:0-3922 GCA_023251335.1 Chitinophagaceae bacterium
CGATCGGTTCCACTTTTATTAAAGCAGGAGCTAAACTCGATAACCTTATTCAAATAGCCCACAACGTTGAGATAGGAAATAATACAGTAATAGCAGCTCAATCAGGCGTCAGTGGAAGCACCAAAATCGGTAAAAATGTAATGATTGGAGGACAGGCAGGCATAGTAGGTCATATTCAAATTGCCGATGGCAGCAAAATAAATGCGCAAAGCGGAGTGGGTAAATCTATAAAGACGCCCAATACCTCGGTGACCGGCTCTCCGGCTTTTGATTACGGGCATGCACTTCGAAGCCAGATATTAAGCAGAAATCTTCCTGAAATGGAAAAGAGAATAAAAGAACTTGAACAGATGATGGAACAATTGAAGGCTGAAAAAGTTACTCAATAATTCAACCATCTATAAAGTCCAAATAAAAAAAATTAAATTTCCAATACATCCCAACATTATTAAAGAATTTCTTTTCATACATTCGTGTTCATGGAGCATCGAACTAATTCGAAAGAGAAAGCTTTTCAACATACTTTAAAGGAACCTGTGACTATTTCCGGAGCTGGCATTCACACTGGCCGATCGGTAACTATTTGTATAAAACCTGCTGAAAATAATGCCGGGATTAATTTTCAAAGAATTGACCTCGCAGAGAAACCAGTTGTAAAGGCAGACGTTGATAATGTAATCGAAACCAACAGAAGTACCACCATTGAAGCGAATGGAGCCCGAATTGGAACCATCGAACATCTTATGGCGGCTTTGATGGGAATGCAGATTGATAATGCGTTAATAGAAATCGATGGTGAAGAAGTGCCGATTCTTGATGGAAGTTCGCAGGTATTTATTGATCATCTTTCCAAAGCCGGAATTCAACAACAGAATGCTGAAAAAATATATTACAACATCCACAACAATATAACTTTTATCGACGAAGAGAAAAAAGTAGAAATGGTAGCCCTCCCGTACGACGGTTATAGAATTAATACTTTAATAGATTTTAACTCCCCAATCCTTGGAACACAACATGCAGACCTACGCGATATACGTGATTTTAAAAACCTGATAGCACCCAGTCGAACCTTCTGCTTTTTTCACGAATTAGAACAGCTTATAGCCCATGACCTGATAAAAGGAGGCGACATTAATAATGCCATTGTAGTAGTTGATAAACCGGTAAATGACGAACAGGTTAAAAGAATTTCAAAAGTTTTTCACAAAGATGATGTTAAGGTAAGTGAAGCAGGGATTTTAAATAATCTTACGCTTCGCTTTCCCAATGAGCCGGCTAGGCACAAACTGTTAGACGTTGTAGGAGATCTTGCCTTGGTAGGTTTTCCTTTTAAGGCGCATATAATCGCGAACAGGCCTGGCCATTTTTCAAATATTAAATTTGCGAAAAAAATTAAGGAACATATTAAGAAGTATAAATATCGACAGGAAATTCCGAAATATGATCCAACGATTCCGCCCGTACTTGACATCCAGGAAATAGAAAAAACACTACCCCACAGGTATCCTTTTTTATTAGTTGATAAAATAATTGAACTTACCGAAACACGCGTTGTTGCTATAAAAAACGTGACTTATAACGAGCCTTTTTTCCAGGGTCATTTTCCAGGAAATCCAGTAATGCCTGGCGTTTTGCTGGCCGAAGCTCTTGCTCAGACCGGTGGATTTATAGCGATACCCCGAAACACTAAAGATAAATATGATACCTACTTTCTTAAAATAGATAATTGCAAATTCAAACAAAAAGTAGTTCCAGGTGATACCTTGATTTTGAAAATGGAACTTTTACATCCAATACGCCGTGGTATATGCGAGATGAAAGGAACGGTATATGTGGGAGACAAAGTAGTCACCGAAGCTATCTTGGTAGCACAAATCGTTAAACGTCCTAATTAGTAACATGATAAGCCCTTTAGCACATATTCATTCCAATACACAAATAGGCAAAGATGTTATTATTGATCCATTTGCGGTGATTGAAGACGAAGTTATTATTGGTAGTGGTGCTCACATTATGTCGCATGCTGTAATAATGAAAAATGTAAAGATTGGTAATTCATGCCAGGTTTTCCCAGGTGCAGTAATCGGCGCTATTCCACAAGATCTCAAATTTGATGGCGAAGTAACTACCGTGGAAATTGGTGATAACACCACAATAAGAGAATGTGTAACTGTAAACCGAGGTACAAAAGATAAATGGAAAACGGTAGTGGGCAACAATTGTTTATTGATGGCTTATGCTCACATTGCGCACGATTGCATTTTAGGCAACCACGTAATTATTGCAAATTCAGTACAGCTTGCGGGTCATGTAGAAATCGGCGATTATGCAATAATTGGAGGAAATGCGGCAGCTATTCAATTTTCGAAGATCGGTGCGCACTCTTATATTGCCGGGGGGACAGAGGTAATAAAGGATGTACCTCCTTATATAAAAGCTGGACGAAACCCATTGAGTTATGTTGGGATTAATTCAGTCGGCCTGCAAAGACGAGGTTTCAGTTCCGAAAAAATAAACAGCATAACTGAAATTTACAGAAATATCTATTTAAGAGGACTAAACATTACACAGGCTACACAATTCATAGAAAAAGAACTTCCCGATTCTAAAGAGAAGGATGAGATTCTTAAATTTATAAGAGAAAGTAAGAGAGGCATACTTAAAGTTTCTTCCAAAGAGAATACGAATGAAAATTAGTCTTACGAACCTGGGCAAACGATTCAATAACGAGTGGGTTTTCAGGAACGTAAATTATCAGTTTGAAACCGGAAAAAAATATGCCATTACCGGACCAAATGGTTCAGGGAAATCTACATTACTACAAATTATTTCCGGTTCGACTATCTTCAATGAGGGAAATATTAGCTACAGCGAAAATCAAAAATCAGTTGACTCCGAAAAAATTTTCCGGAAAATATCCTTTGCCGCTCCTTACCTGGATTTAGTGGAAGAAATGTCCTTAACCGAATTTTTTTCTTTCCACGAATCGATGAAAGGTTGGCTATCTTCATTAGACTCAAAAGAAATTATATACCTATCCTCGCTGGAAAATGCAGCTCATAAACAGATTCGCTATTACAGTAGTGGCATGAAACAACGAGTTAAACTTGCACAGGCTATTTTCAGCGACGTGCCCGTTGTTTTATTGGATGAACCACTCACCAATCTTGATACAAACGGAGTTTCAATGTATTATAGGTTAATCGAAAAATATTGCAAAAGCCGGTTAGTTATTGTTAGTAGCAACGATAGTAAAGAGTATTCTTTTTGTAACGAGATTATAGATATAAGAAGCTATAAATAGTTTCTTACTCCGGCTAAAAGAGGTTTTGGTATTGAAGAAATATTCTCTTCAGTAAACAAACAAATAAATTCAATTTTTATTTAAAATTTAAGTTTTTTTTCCATTACAAAATGCGGAATAGATACTTCGATAAATTCATTGCCTACCACGTTATATCCTAATTTTTCATAAAATCCTACAGCCGTTTTTCGGGCATGCATCACCATTTTTTTGTAGCCACTATCACGAGCGATATTTTCGGCAAAATTCATCAAACTTGCTCCAATGCCCCTGCCCTGTAAATTATTCTGAACTGCCATCTGCCGCAATCTCACGTTGGATTTGTCTATACGTGTAAGAAGACAGCATCCTAACATTTTATCTTCTTCGAACGCTCCAATCAGAATGTCATTTTTCTCTCGCTCGAGTTCTTCTTTTGCGAAATGCAGATGCAACGGCTTACGCAAAATCTCGTTGCGTAACTTTGTCATTTGGTGGTATTCCTTGGTCCCAAAATCAATTTGTTTTATAGGCATAAAATGTAAAACTGAATAAGTGTAATAAAGAAATTTAAAAATACAGATTTTAAACTTCATTTAGATGAAACAAAAAATTTAGAGAAAGTAGCCAGGTGAT
>JAHEZA010000092.1:3932-7885 GCA_023251335.1 Chitinophagaceae bacterium
TTCATTAAATATTGTAAGAGGAAAATTAAATACTAATTCATATTGTAAAATAACTTTTAAAATAGTTATTATTTTTTTTATCACAAAAAGTATATTTTTGTCGTCACATTAACTAAACCTTACAATCATGCAAGACGTTGCAACAAGAGTTAAAAAAATCATTGTTGACAAGTTAGGAGTTGACGAAGCAGAGGTAACCCCTGAAGCTTCTTTCACTAACGATCTAGGTGCCGACAGTTTGGATACCGTAGAATTAATCATGGAATTTGAAAAAGAATTCAATATTTCTATTCCTGATGAACAGGCCGAAACCATCACTACGGTTGGCCAGGCAGTAGCATACCTTGAGGAACATGCTAAGTAATTACTTTATTTAACTTCGCAGGTAAGCTTATGGAAATAAAAAGAGTAGTAGTAACCGGATTGGGAGCCATCACTCCGTTAGGAAAAACTGTTCCAGATTTTTGGGAAGGTTTATCTAATGGAGTTTCTGGCGCTGATTATATTCAGCAATTTGATTGCACGAAATTTAAAACCAGGTTTGCCTGTGAAGTTAAAGATTTTGATCCTATCAATTATTTTGAGCGTAAAGAGGGCCGGAAACTGGATCGGTTTACACAGTTTGCATTGATAGCAAGTGATGAAGCTGTAAAAGATGCCGGCATTTCTAAAGAAAACGTAAATCCTGACAGAGTAGGCGTTATTTTCGGAAGTGGGATTGGCGGCATTACTACTTTTCAGGACGATGTTATGGAGTTTGCCCGCGGAGACGGTACCCCAAGGTTTAACCCGTTTTTTATCCCAAAAATGATTCTGGATATTGCAGCAGGCCAAATTTCTATGCGTTATGGCTTCAGAGGACCAAATTTTGCAGTTGTAAGCGCGTGTGCCAGTAGTACCAATGCCATTATTGATGCTTACGATAATATCAGGTTAAGCAAAGCAGACATTGTTCTTACAGGTGGCAGCGAAGCTGTTATCTCAGAATCTGGAGTTGGCGGTTTTAATGCAATGAAGGCGCTTAGCGAAAGAAACGATGACCCCAAAACGGCATCGCGACCTTTTGACAAAGACAGGGACGGCTTTGTAATGGGCGAAGCTGCCGGGGTTTTGGTATTGGAAGAATTGGAACATGCCAAGGCACGCGGAGCTAAAATATATTGCGAAATAGCAGGGGGAGGCGCATCAGCAGATGCCTACCACATTACCGCGCCGCATCCTGATGGATTGGGTGCCAAAAATGTGATGCATGCAGCATTGGATGAATCTGGCATGAAGCCGGGTGATATTGATTATATTAATGTTCACGGCACGTCTACGCCGTTAGGCGATATAGCAGAAACGAAAGCTATTTTACAAGTTTTTGGAGATAAAGCTTACGACTTAAATATCAGTTCTACAAAATCAATGACCGGCCATTGTCTCGGTGCTGCAGGAGTTATTGAAGCATTAGCGTGTATTCTCGCTGTCACCAAAAATATAGTGCCACCCACCATCAATCATTTCACTGATGACCCTGAATTGGATCCAAAATTAAACTTCACTTTTAACAAAGCGCAGGAAAGAGAAGTAAACGCCGCTATGAGTAACACATTTGGTTTTGGTGGCCATAATGCTTCTATTATTATTAAGAAATACAAATTATAACTTGTTCCGACATTTCAAATGAATTAGGGCCGGTCGCTTCTATTCGATTGTTGTTAATTAATGTAATGACACCCTTTTTTAGATTAAACTTCTGAAGCAGTCATCATTAACTTATTTTGATTTTTTAAAAATCCTTTACAGGTAATTTTCATTTTTTATTTTCTTTTTGGATTAATATCCTAATAATCAATTCATCTTTACACAATTTTATTATCTTCGTTAATTGGTGGGTTGCATATCACAACCTATGAATTAAAATGTGGTCTTAGATTATGAACCGAATTAAATCATTAAAAAACAATGGAACAATTTCTCCCCATAATAGTGGGTGCTGTCGCATTGATTGCCGGCATCATACTGGGTAAAATATTATTCGCAAAAAACACAAAACAACTTCTAGAAACTGCAGAACAACAAGCTCAACAGATTATTTCCGACGCAAAGGCAAAATCCGAAACCTTAAAAAAAGAAAAAGAACTTGAAGCTAAGGAACATTTTGTTCAATTGAAGTCAGAGCATGAAAAGATATTTTCTCAGCGTAGTCAAAAATTAAACGATTCGGAAAACCGAGTCAGGCAAAAGGAACAGTCGCTCAATCAGAAAGATCAGAGCGTGGAACGCATTATAAAAGAAAATGAAGCGATTAAAGAAAATCTCAATCGCCAGATTGAAGTAGTAAATATAAAAAGGACTGAGCTCGAAAAACACCAGGAGGAACATATTAAACGGCTTGAAAAAGTGTCGGGGCTTTCTGCAGAAGAAGCGAAAGCACAGTTAATTGAGACTTTAAAAAATGAAGCCAGTTCCCAGGCGCTAAGTATTCAGCAGGAAATAGTAGATGATGCGAAATTAAGAGCGAATAAAGAAGCAAGAAAAATAATCATCCAAACAATACAGCGCACAGCTGCTGAGCAAGCTATAGAAAATTCAATCACTGTTTTTAATCTTGAAAGCGATGAAATAAAGGGTTCTATTATTGGGCGAGAAGGAAGAAACATTCGGGCAATAGAAGCTGCAACCGGTGTTGATCTTATTGTTGATGATACGCCGGAAGCGATAATACTTTCATGTTTTGACCCTTTGCGCAGAGAGATTGCCCGCCTCTCTTTACAGCGATTAGTCACCGATGGACGTATTCACCCAGCCCGGATAGAAGAAGTTGTAGAAAAAACGCGTAAGCAAATCGAAGATCAGATAATGGAGATAGGCGAACGGACGGTGATAGAATTGGGTATCCATGGTCTTCATAAAGAATTGGTAAGATTAGTAGGTAAAATGCGCTTTAGGTCTTCCTATGGCCAGAATCTATTAATGCACAGCCGCGAAGTAGCGAACCTCTGCGGAATTATGGCGGCAGAGTTAGGTATGAATTCAAAATTGGCAAAACGAGCTGGCTTACTTCACGATATCGGCAAAGTTCCAGACGAAGAGACCGAGCTTAGTCACGCATTGCTAGGAATGAAACTGGCAGAGAAATATGGGGAAAATCCTGCTGTTTGCAATGCGATAGGAGCCCACCATGACGAAGTTGAGATGCAATACGTGATTTCCCCGGTTGTACAGGCATGCGATTCTATGAGTGGAGCGAGACCCGGCGCCCGCAGAGAAATTATGCAGCAATACCTTCAACGAATTAAGGATCTTGAAAATCTGGCATTAGCCTATCCGGGAGTGGAAAAAGCGTATGCAATTCAGGCTGGACGTGAATTAAGAGTAATTGTAGAATCAGAAAAAGTAAGTGATGGTGAAAGTGATAAATTAAGCTTTGAAATTGCGCAAAAAATACAAACGGAAATGGTTTATCCCGGACAAATCAAAATTACCGTAATAAGAGAAAAACGGGCGGTAAACGTGGCAAGGTAAAATCACCCATCAACATCTTCATCTCTCTAAAAATTATAATAAAACAATCAGACCTTGCAAACTTTATCAAAATTGCGTTACCTTTGCACTCCTAAAATTAAAAAGCCATGAATGCTGTTGCATTTGTTCACGATCAGTTGACATCGAAAAAAGAATTCCCCAATTTTAAAGCGGGCGATAATATCACTGTAAACTATAAAATACAGGAAGGTAATAAGGAAAGAATACAAAGTTTTAAGGGCGATGTGGTAAAGCGTCAGGGCGAGGGCGGAACAGCTACCTTTACTGTGCGTAAAATTAGCGATGGCGTCGGAGTAGAAAGGTTATTCCCTTTCTTTTCACCAAACATTGAAAGCATCAAACTTCATAAAGTGGGCAAGGTACGTCGTGCTAAATTATATTTCCTTCGCGAAAGAAGCGGAAAAAGTGCAAGGATTAAGGAG
>JAHEZA010000554.1 GCA_023251335.1 Chitinophagaceae bacterium
ATTGATGCATTGCAAATAATTAAAATCATCGGAATATTAAACACTTCAATCCGCTAAAAATTCGGTTAACTGCCCTATGGTATAATCAATTTCCTCTTCTGTAGTAAATCTTCCTAAGCCAAAACGCAAAGAGCTCAGTGCTTCTTCATCGCTCAATCCCATTGCCTTCAAAACGAATGATGGACTGAGTGTGGCTGAGGTGCAGGCAGAGCCCGAGCTTAAAGCGATCGTGTTACTTAGTTTGCCCATCAGCTCGGCGCTGTTCCTGTTCTTAAAACTCATGTTGCTTACGTTAGGCAAGCGATGCTTCGTACTTCCGTTGATAGTACTTTTCTTTGTTTCCGACAGGGCTGACTCTAATTTATTGCGCAATATTTTCATGTTATCTCCATCTTTTTGCATTTCAATTTTGCACAATTCACAGGCCTTTCCAAACCCCACAATACCAGGAACATTTAATGTACCGCTCCGGAAATTCCGTTCATGGCCGCCGCCATCTATTTGGGCTGTAATTCTGACTCTTGGATTTTTTCGACGAATATATAAGGCTCCTGCTCCTTTTGGCCCATAAATTTTATGAGCAGAAAATGCCATAAGGTCAATGTTGTCTTGTATCACATCTACCGGTATTTTTCCTACTGCCTGCGTAGCATCAGAAAAAAACAATACACTATGTTTTTTTGCGATCATCCCGATTTCCTTAACAGGTTGAATCACGCCGGTCTCGTTATTAGCATACATTACAGCTAATAAAATAGTTGTTGGCTTTATGGCGCTTTCCAATTCTTTTAAATCAATAATGCCATCTTTATTTACATTGAGATAAGTTACATCTGCTCCCAGCTTTTCAATATGTGCGCACGAATCCAGCACCGCTTTATGTTCCGTTGATACGGTGATAATATGATTTCCTTTTGCGGCGTACATTTCAAAAATTCCTTTCAGCGCCAGGTTGTCTGATTCAGTAGCGCCTGAGGTAAAAATGATTTCATTTGGTTCGGCATTTATTAAGAGTGCTACCTGCTCGCGCGCGTATTTTACAGCCGCCTCAGCTTCCCAGCCAAACGTGTGGCTATGACTGGCGGCGTTGCCAAAATATTTTGTGAAAAAAGGAAGCATGCTTTCGAGTACACGCGGATCCACGGGCGTGGTAGCATTATTATCTAAATATATTGGCAAATGAAGCATTCGTTTTTGTTTGATCCGTCTGTTTTTTTTATTTACAAATTTAACGGAGATGCATTGCAATCCATCTTAATTGGGTTGGTTTACAAAATTAATTTAGTTAAAAGCAATTGAGGACGAAATAGATTTTTAAGACGATTTAGATTTTTTAAAAGTTTAGGTTTGATTAGATTTGTTCAGTCCTGTGATGGCTGATACTTTAATTTGAGATTCATTATTGATCATTCACACCTAAATGCATTTCATGAAAAAAATAGACCACATCGGTATCGCTGTAAAAAAACTATCTGTCTCCATTCCGCTTTTTGAAAAATTATTAAATACACCCTGTTACAAAACAGAACCGGTGGACAGTGAACAAACAAATACGGCGTTTTTTAAATCAGGCGATAGTAAGATTGAATTATTGGAAGCTTATTCACCGGAAAGTGTCATCAATAAATTTATTGAAAAAAAAGGTGAAGGCATGCATCATATTGCTTTTGAAGTAGATGATATTAGAAAAGAAATGAAGCGGCTGGAAAAGGAAGGGTTTCGTTTAATTAATATAGAGCCCAAGCCCGGAGCCGATAACAAACTGGTTTGTTTCCTTCATCCTAAAGATACCAACGGCATATTGATTGAACTCGTTATGGAGAGAAAATAAATTTTGATTGATGTTGATTTGAACAGAAATTTAGATTATTTGTTTGTTTACTGATTTTTGTATTTATCGGTTTTTAATAAACTCATTCAAGACCCGAACAACTTCGATAGCAATATAACATTTAACAATACAACAATTCATCACTCATTCCGCGTCAAATCTTTCTACGCTTTCTATGCCAGGCAACTCTTTCAGGCTGGTTACCAGTTCATCGAGTTCGTCTTTATCATGAACATATACTTTTACATTCCCTTCAAACAAACCTTCTTTTGCTTCAATCGTTAATGCATTGATATTAATTTTTAATGTGCCGCTGATCAGATTGGTAATTTTATTGATCACGCCTACATCATCAAGGCCAATAACTTTTATGCCAGTGAGAAATGAAATTTCCTTATTCTTGACCCATTTGGTTTTCACAACCCTGTGTCCGTAATTAGATAAAAGCCTGGTAGCATTCGGGCAATTTGTCCGGTGAATTTTTAATCCTTCGCCCTGTGTTACAAATCCGAATACATAATCGCCGGGAATCGGTTTGCAACAGTTTGCAAGTGTGTACATGATCTTATCACTGCTCTCACCAAAAATGATCAGCTAGCTGTCGTTTTTATTATCTTTTTTGGAGGGCGCTTCGGGTTTTTCTTCTGCCGGGGCTTTGACAACTTTTGCTGGTAAGATTTTATCGCCCAGCACCTTGAAATCTTTTAGTTCCCTGAGGTCAATTTTTTTTACAGAAATATCATAAAACAAAT
>JAHEZA010000555.1 GCA_023251335.1 Chitinophagaceae bacterium
TGAAATGGAAAGATGCGTTTGAGCTGAATAATAATTTCAAATCCTACGTAGCATTAAATCCGCTTCAAAATTTTTTCTCTACTTTAAAATTCCGGAAACCATCTTTTGATGATGAGAAAGCAAAAGGGTATTTTCCATTAATCGCTAATTTTCTTCAATTAGATTCCAGAAATGTCGCCGACGAAGATTATTCAAGAACAATATTGCCGGGCAGTAAGTCACTGGAAAGCAGGCCAAACATCGTATTGGTTATTTGCGAAAGCTTCAGCATGTATAAAAGCAGCATGAGCGGCAACCCATTGAATGCAACTCCTTATTTTAAACAATTGTGCGACAGTGGTATATTTTTTGACCGGTGTTTTAGCCCGACTTTCGGTACCGCGCGTTGCGTTTTTGCCATCGTGACGGGCATACCTGATGTGCAACTTTCAAAATTTTCTACACGAAATCCGTCAGCTATCCAACAATATACCATCATTAATTCTTTTGAAGATTATAATAAACTTTATTTCCTCGGAGGCAACAGTGATTTCAATAATTTTGAAGGGTTGATAAAAAACATTCGTGGTGTTCAAATTTACCAGGAAGGCTCATTTAAATCAAAACCTTTAAACGTTTGGGGTATCAGTGATAAGAATCTTTTTCTGGAAGCAGAAAATATTTTTTCTGAGCAGCAAAAACCGTTTTTCGCTATTCTTCAAACTGCCGATAATCATCGCCCATATAGCATTCCGGTTGAGGATTCTGATTTTGTACGAAGAACGGTAGATGAAGATACGCTTCATAAATATGGCTTTGAGTCCCTTGAAGAATTTCAATCGTTTTGCTATACAGATTATTGTTTTAAAACATTAATTGAGAATGCGAGAAAACAACCGTGGTTCAATAATACGATTTTTGCTTTTGTGGGCGATCATGGGGTAGAAGGGGAGACGTCGGCAATGTATCCAAAAGCATGGGATAAAGGCGCATTGAGCGACGAACATGTGCCCATGTTATTTTACGCTCCAAAATTGTTGACCCCTCAAATCAGGCATGAAGTTGTGTCGCAAATTGATATACTTCCGACTATTGCAGGAATGCTGCATCAGCCCTATACCAATACTACACTGGGCCGCGACCTGTTGAATTCGAAAGATAAAATGGATGCCGCTTTTGTCATTCATCATGATGAAGGCAACATCGGATTAATAACCAATGATTATTATTTTGTGAAGAATCTAAGAGTCACCACGAACGACCTGATGCCAATAGAATCAAATACGCTTTCGCTAAATCAATTTCAAAAAGATTCAATTAAAAACAAACTTTCTGAACTTACCTCAGCCCTATATGAAACAGCAAAATGGATGCTGGTGAATAATAAGGATAGCGTTTCCCAACCAATCGCATCAGGGATAAAGTGAATTCTAAAAGCAATTGCAGTGAACGAAGTTTTTTTGCGGATTTTAATTTTTGATCATGTTGAGCGGTTCTTTGCGTTTTGCTTTTTTTAGAGGTCTTTAATGTTATTCGCTTATCTACTTTTCTTATCTCAAAATTTATAAAACTCCTTCATCCGGCTAAGAAAATAATCTTTCTTTCTCCGGCTGACAGCTACTTCACGATTATCAGAAAGAATTACAGAGCCGCCTTCACCACGAATATATTCTTTTACGTGTAGCAGGTTTACCAGGTAAGATTTATGAATACGGATAAATCCTGCACTAAAGAAGCACATGGCTTATTGCCTTCTTATGTTTTAAAAGTTTCACAGGGACAATAATGCATTTGCGTGTGTTGCTAAACGTTATGAGGTTGATGTTGTCAATCATTCGCCCGTAATTTATTTGACCGGTAATTGAAGAAGTATTTCCGGGGTTGCCAACTTTCGAAAAGTTGGCAACCCTTTTAGTGAAGCAATAAATAATTGATTTTTTTATTTTGGGTTATCAGGAGCACCCCGACATTGGTTTAAAATGAAATGTCTTTAACTCCAATTATTAATGAGAAGTTGTGGAGCAAAAAAAGGTTTAAGATTCTCATTGATGATAATGTTTTTAGAAAAGAATAAATTTTCCGTTTCGTCATTTCGCAGCAACCATTTGCACTTTTCAACTAACCCTTTTCTGCGGGTATCGTGATATTAAAAATACAGTAAAGGAAGAAATAAGAGAGATTTTTATTTCGATGAAAAATGGGCAGCGACGGACGCTTAATGTCTGGTCAGCCCTTGTGCAGTTATATTCAAATCAATCCAACTAACGCAAGCCGCATAAATCATGACTCAACATCAATTTATCGGCCATGTGATACAAAGCGAAAATTCTTTTATAGATTCGCAGGAACACATGCTTAATTCTTTTTAAAAAATCAATTGTAAATACGACAATATCTACCATGGACATGAAACGCAAAACATTGTTGCTGGCGGGAAGCTTTGTAATTTTAGCAGGATTAGGATTACAGGGATGTTCCGCCACATCAACGAGCACAACGGATAGTAATGCCAAAAGTGATACTGCGCGAAGCATCGCCGCCTACTTCAGCCCGGCCACCGCAAAAGCAAAGACACCGGATGCCGAAGGATTCATTCAAC
>JAHEZA010000556.1 GCA_023251335.1 Chitinophagaceae bacterium
GGGAATATATCTTATTGGTTATTTGCTGTTGCGTTTATTGTTTTTACCGGCATACTTGCAGGCAGCTATCCTGCCTTTTATCTTTCCTCTTTTAAACCGGTAAGTGTTTTAAAAGGTACGTCTAAAGCAGGCAATGCACTGGTAACACCAAGAAAGGTATTGGTGATATCACAATTCACTTTTGCTATTGCATTAATTATATGCACCATTATTGTTGGGCGGCAAATAGACTATGCACAAAGCCGCGATGCAGGTTATGTGCGCGATAAGCTTGTTTATACATTTATACAGGGCGATATTGACAGGCATTATGATTTAATAAGAAATGAACTATTAAGCAGCGGCGCGGCTGTAGCTGTTACAAAATCAATGAGTCCGATTACGCAACGCTGGAGCGATAGCTGGGGCTGGAAATGGGATGGTTCTACGGAGGCTGATAATAAAACAGATTTTGTAATGATGGCTGCCGATGCTGACTTCGCAAAAACGATGGGCATTCACTTAAAAGAAGGAAGGGATATTGATGTTTACAAATATGCCACAGATTCTACGGCGGCACTGTTGAACGAAAGTGCTGTAAAAATAATGCGGTTGAAAAACCCTGTTGGCGCTGTTATTAAAGGGCAGGGAAAAGATTGGCATGTGGTAGGCGTGATGAAAGATTTTATTTACGAATCACCTTATGAAAAGGTAAGTCAATTGATTGTTATGGGGCCAAAGTCATGGTTTAATATTATTCATTTCAAATTAAATCCTCTCAATTCAACTGCGAAAGATTTAAAGCTTGCAGAAGCTGTTTTCAAAAAATACAATCCTCAATATCCTGTTAGTTTCAATTTTGCAGATGAAGGGTATGCCCAAAAATTCCGGGAAGAAAAACGTACCGGTACATTGGCTGCATTATTTGCGGGATTAACCATTTTTATTTCCTGTTTAGGATTGTTTGGCCTTGCCACCTACATGGCAGAAAACCGTATAAAAGAAATTGGCGTGCGCAAAGTATTAGGCGCATCCGTAATGAGTATTACAACGCTGCTTTCAAAAGATTTCCTGAAACTGATTATTATTTCAATCATAATTGCAACGCCAATTGCATGGTGGGCAATGCACAGTTGGCTTAACAATTATACCTATAAAGTGGGCATAGAATGGTGGGTGTTTATCGCCGCAGGTTTATTGTCTGTTACCATTGCATTAGCTACGGTAAGTTTCCAGGCAATAAAAGCAGCGACAGCAAATCCGGTTAAGAGTTTGAGAAGCGAGTAAGAAAATTTTAAAATTTAAACTGAGAAATACAAAAGAGTAATCTGTAATATTTGTTGGTTTACTGTGTGAAAATAAAAATAATTATAATTCAGCCAATAAAAAGAATTAATACACAAGTTTTAAAAATTATCAAAAATGACAAACGACAATAATTTTCAAAGTGGTTATTCCGATGTGAACGGATTAAAAATGTATTATGAAATTTATGGAGCAGGAAAACCACTCGTACTCATCCACGGTGGTGGGTCTACGATAGACACTTCTTTTGGCAGGATCATCCCGCGATTTTCCAAACACCGGCAAATTATTGCTGTTGAATTGCAAGCCCACGGGCATACCAACGACAGGGACACCGACCTTACGTTTGAACAAGACGCGGATGATGTTGCGACACTTTTGAATAATCTCGAAATCCCTAAAGCAGATTTCTTAGGTTTCAGTAATGGTGCGCATGCAGCAATCGAAATTGCATTCAGGCATCCCGGATTGGCCAACAAAATAATTCTCGCTTCGGGTGTCTATCAGCGTAGCGCAACCGCTCCGCAATTTTGGGAAGGATTTGATGAAGCAGCACTATTTACTCATATGCCCCGAATCCTGAGGGAAGGATATTTAAAAGCAAATAATGATCCGGCCGGATTGCAAAATATGTTTGATAAAGATGTTCAAAGAATGAAAGCATTCAAAGGTTGGAACGATGAACAGTTAAAAAAAATAGCAGCACCGGCATTACTCATTAATGGAACCAAAGATATTATCAGTCCTGAGAAAGCGGTTGAAATTTATCGTCTCATTCCCAATTGTGAGCTGGCTATTTTACCTGGCGAACACGGTGAATATCTTGGAGCAATAGAATCATTACGTGGTGATAAATGGGAACATTGGTATGCTGCAGGATTGATAGATCAGTTTCTTGACAATTGACACATAAATAAGAATCTTCAGAATTTGTTTATTTACTAACAAGTACCGGCATAGTCATTAAGAAAAATACTACCCAGGGCTATTCTGATGAATCAGAATGGACCAAGGGACAAGTGTGGGATTATATGGCTTTACTATGTATTAGATTATTATATTGAGGCGCTGCAAAGACGCAACACTGAAATAAAGCCGCTGCAAATACTCCCGTATTTTCAAATACCCGCCGGTTCTCATTTTAAAGCTTGTAAGCAACAGACTTTGATAAGAAAATTCCTTTAAATCGCATTAAGCTTTTTAGTTTTTTTTTGAAAAACGGTTACCGATCAAACAATTATGTTGCATTACCTTATATCAAAACCAGACACTCGTTGTATCGAAATCGAACA
>JAHEZA010000093.1:0-3580 GCA_023251335.1 Chitinophagaceae bacterium
GTTATGAATCCGATGCTCTAACCAGCTGAGCTACCCCGACATTTTGGGCGGCGAAGATAATACATTGACTAAAAATTGCAATGCCAAAAATTGGAGAAATTTTCATTTTATTTTATAACCCATTTTTAGATTTTACTCTTTAAAAAATCGTTTCTCCCCTTTGAAATCGTATCAAATTCCGGTTACGATGCCCCAAACAAAAAGGCATCGCTAAAAAAATTTTTTTCTCCTACAAATTTTTTTCGTAATTTAACAAAACATTAAAATTCTGCGCCATGAAAAATCTACTTTTCGCTTGCTTAATCTCCGCTGCAATAAGTTGCAATACTTCTGATGAAAAAAAAATACCCGCTATGGAAGGGACTTATTTTATGAATATGCAAACCCTTAATGATGGTAAAAAAGACACTAAATATACCGACCTGAAACAGTTAAAAATGTACACCGGACAATTTTTTATGTACACCCAGGTAAATCCAAAAGATTCGGTGTCCGCTTTTGGAGTTGGATCGTACACCGCCAATAATGATTCCGGAACGGTAACAGAATCGGTTATTTATAGCGCTACCGATTCTTCGTTCAGAGATGACCCGGCGCAATACGTGCTAAATATTACCATTACTTCCGATGGGTATCAGCAGGTAATTCCAGAAATAGTAATGGATTCATCAAACTATAAACTTACAGAAGATTATAAGCGATCAGGTGACTCAACAAAAACCCCATTGGACGGTGTATGGAAAGAAACACACTCCGTTGTAATAAACGGTAATGATACCACAGTTAACCAACGTGTGCAATATAAAGCCTATTATGGGGGATATTTTATGTTTGGTCAATATATAAAGGATTCATCATCTAAGTCTCGTACAGGTATAGGCTTTGGTACGTTTAAGATGATCAGCAACAATGAAATTGAAGAAACAGATCTCAACTCAACTTATGCTATCATTGCAGGCCATAGTTTCAAGGTGAAAATACAGATGGACGGTCCTGATAAATATTCGCAAACCATTTTAAATGGGGACGGAACTACCGGCATTGAAAATTACGAGAGGCTGAAAAAATAAAAATTTGAATTTCAGACAGATATTTGATGCATTACTAATTTATACAACTGCGTCACAACTTTCGCTCTGAAGACTGATTTACTACTTTCTTTTTATCAGAAATACCGAAGGCACCGGTCTTTGCTGACCATTACCGGAAGGCGTATTGGTTTCTTTTCCATTAACCAACATGCAACTGCTTCCGCCGCCATCAAGATTAAGCGCCTCAACGCAACCAAGGCTTTTTAGAATCTCCGCTAATTGAACAATGGTGAGGCCTGAAGCTGTTTTGCTTCTGCCTTCGCAAACCAGAATTATCAATTTGTTGTCTTTTGTGTATCCTATTGCTGTACGTGGTTCAGGATTGTTGATCGCTTTGCCGGCGAATTTTCTTTCTTCATTATTCGTGATTTTATTTCACTATCCTGAACCAGAATAGGGCCACCCCCGATTGCGGTTTGCATTTTCCATTTTGAAAATGACTGAAGCAACTTTCCGCGATGGCCGTTCACGGTTGAAGACTGGTGTAAGACATCTTCCGATGTTGGCTTTATTATTGAATCATGAATGGAAGGAAAAGGAATCTGACTCGCATACGGATATTTTTTAGAAGAATCTGTATAAACCCAGGCTACATCAGCTTTTCGCTTTTTGGAAATGCCAAGCGCGCCAAAAAACGAATGGAAATAAGTATGCGTATCTTTATCTCTTGGAGCAATAGTTTCCTCATTATAGCTGATTAGTTTTCCATTTTTTCTACAAGGTTCAGATTTTGATTGGTGGCAAAAGAAAAAAATGAACAGTTTACCACCAGCAGCGGGCTATTATTTTTCTTATAAAAATCATCGGGCGTGATTCTTCGTTTGTAAGTGGTATCCGTCGTAAACTTTACATCTTTATTGTGCAGATCAGCAATAGCATAATATATAACATTTGGTTTTCCATCCAGCGAATCATCGGATTTGTAAACATGAAAAGATGTGGGCAATGGCTGGTATAAGGAGTCAAGATTCGTCCATTTCATCTGTGCAGTCGCACAATTCAAAATAAAATTTCCAAATAGAAAAAAGAATGTTTTTTTCATTTAAAATTTTGATTTTTTTTAAGATTTGTTGGCGAACAAATCCAAGGATTTTGAAAGCAATACTTTCATAAACAAAAAACATCTTTTTTTGTTTGCTTGCTGTCGTCCTTAAACGAACGCCCCTCTCTTTTGGAATTAATAATTAATCTTCTTATCTATCATTACTTTACCAATACAAATGTTCCTTTTAAATTATAAACTTTCCCCGTTACGTCTAAAGCTTGCAAGACCCACACATAATTTGAATTGCCGATAATACGCCCGTTAAATTTGCCATCCCATCCTTCATTCATTTGATCCGTTGAAAAGACCTTTTGCCCAAAACGGTTATAAATTGTAAAATAATAAAGCGTTTTTATTCCCACCAGGTAAGGTTGAATTACATCATTTAGTCCGTCATTGTTGGGTGTAAATGCGTTGGGTACAAAAATCGCGGTATTCTTTATAACGGAAACATTTACGGATGCAGTGTCCTTGCATCCTTCAGGCGTGGTTACCGTCAGTAGATAATGCACGTTTCCACCCGACAGTTCACCAACAGGGTCCGGGCTGTAAGGATCATTCAATCCGGTTACAGGCCACCAGCTATACTGCGTTCCACCACTTCCATGCAATTGAAACTCTGTATTGACAAGAGCAACGGTATCTTTTCCTGCATCTGCATGTGTCCCATTCGTAAAAACAATTCCTGAAAATTCGCCGACGCATCCATTTACATCTTCAGCATTTAATTGCACATGGTGATTTCCCTCAGTCGTAAATATATGTTGGGTGTTTTTTTGATTAGAAGAGTCTCCATCACCAAAGTACCACAACCATTTGCTGATTGTAGTCAAATTATCGGTTTGCTGTCCCGTAAAAGGAATCGGAGCATTTGTACATCCATCATTAGACAGAAAAGTAACCTCCGGCAAAGAATTCACTTTAAAATTACTGAAAGCCTCGTTCGTATTGCATTTGATGTTATCACTGAGCATTAAAGAAATCGTATGATTACCGGGTAGTAATTGGCTAAAATCGGGAGTCGGTTCATTTGAGAAATCGGCACCATCCAACTTCCACTGCCATGCATTAATCTGGTTAGGGGCAATTGAAGATACTGTATTCATGCGGGGAGACAAATCCAGACAAGTGTCAAAAACTTTTAACGACAAAGTAGGGCTATTAAGAACCGTGATCAATTTTGATAACGGAGTACTGGTACAATTATCTTTTGCCGTAATAGAATGCGTCACGAGATAGTTTCCCGCAGCCGGATAATAATGTGGCGGAGGATTTTGCATCATGCTGGTGGTACCATCTCCAAAATCCCAAAAGAAATTTTGAATAGTCGTGTACGATTCGGAGCTGTCTTCGAAAATTACTGGGGTGCCCACGCATCCCGTGCTATCTACAAGTCCAGTAATGGCAGCAGGAATTAATGGTGTACAAAATTTTTGGAAATTAA
>JAHEZA010000093.1:3590-7851 GCA_023251335.1 Chitinophagaceae bacterium
GTTGAACCGCTGAATCCCCAATAAACCAGAGGATCATTATTAAAAATATCAGCAACGATATCTTTCTGTATTGAGAGCCTGAATACCCCATCAAACCAGGCGCTCAGTATATGGGTAGATGGTTCCCATTTTATCCGCAAAACATGCCAATTACAATCTTTTATATTTCCACTGATGGAAGAAGCGTATATAGGCCCGGCAAGCGCATTACTATCATTAATATCGCCATTGGCATGGATGGCGATATTGTCGTAGGGCGGGTCACCAGGATTTGCATAAGTGTCTAAAGAAACTCCGAGGCTAGGCACAATGCCCTGGAAACCCCAGCCTTGCCCTTTTGAGCCAAGCTGGGTGCTGATTGGTTGCAACACAAATGCCACACCATCGGCACCGGCAGGATCGCATCCCAAAAAAACCTTAAGAGAGTAATCAAAAGAATCACTGAGGTTTATTTTAGTACCCTGCCAAACACTTCCGGTCTGATTTTTTACAGGAGTGGTCAAAGTATAACAATTGCAACTGTCTTTTGCAGTGCTACCATTCATAATGTATTGCGAAAAACACACTTCTGGCAAACATAGAAGTGCATTCACAATCGTAAAGAGGTTAAGCAATTTTATCATAGAAAGATAACTAGATCACTATTAGTTGTTCTTAGCCGCAGCTATAGCTTTCAGCTCATTTGCCTTCTTCCATGACTCTCTGCCCAAACCCGGATATACATGCCTATCGCTATGGTAAGAAGAACGAACCAAAGGGCCGCTTTCAACATAATCGAGACCCATACGATAACCAATCTCCCGATAATCTGCAAATTCCGAAGGATGAATGTATCGCTGCACCGGCAAGTGTTTGGGCGTTGGCTGAAGGTATTGGCCAATAGTAATTACATCCACCTTACTGTCTTTTAGATCCTGCATGGTTTGAATTACTTCTTCTTTAGTTTCACCAAGTCCAAGCATAATGCCGCTCTTAGTACGCATGCCGCCGTTTTTAAGGATACGCAATGTTTCCATACTGCGCCAATACTTTGCCTGTATCCTAACGTTGCGGGTTAGACGCTCTACCGTTTCTATATTGTGGCTTACTACATCAGGAGCTACATCTATGATCCTTTGAATATTTTCTTCGACTGCTTTAAAATCGGGGATCAATGTTTCCAGCGTAGTCCCGGGATTCAGTTCTCTCACCGCTTTAACGGTCTGGCTCCAGATAATAGAACCGCCATCTTTAAGCTCGTCCCGGTCAACTGATGTGATTACTGCATGCTTTACTTTCATTAAATGGATGGCTTCTGCTACCCGTTGAGGTTCTTGCAAATCAACAGCTAAAGGTCTTCCGGTCGCTACCGCGCAAAATCCGCAGCTTCTGGTACAGATATTTCCCAATATCATAAAGGTGGCGGTACCTTCACCCCAGCACTCACCCATATTTGGACAATTACCACTTTCACAGATCGTGTGAAGTTTATGTGTATCTACGATACTTCGCACATGTTTATATTCCTCTCCAATTGGCAACCGGACTCTTAGCCAAGTTGGCTTCCTGGGTTTCAAATCCGTTTCAGTCAACAAATAGTCACTCATTATTTATATTTATGTCGTTTTCTTTACAATCAAGATGTTTATTATTTTCTTTTGCCAAATAATATCGCTACATAAGCACTAAAGAAGAAATTCTTTTGGGAATTGTAGACCATTTGCGGAATTGCTTTTGAATAATAGTCACCGGCAATGCCTACTTCAAGCGCTGAAATCACTTCATTATAAGCCCCATAATCAAAGCGGAAAGCCATTTTTGCATAAAGGCCCGGATTTACCGTTATCTCATTCCATCCTTTGCTAAGGCCCGCGCCGCCTATAATTTTTCCCGTCAAAAACTGAAGGCTGTCTTTAGAATCATACTTTATATAATCAACACCGTTACCATCCTGAAGTTGCACATAATAAGGTCTTAACAAAGCCAGGGATAAACCACCACCATAGTTTGCGGTCACTGCAACACCATTTTTATTCAATTTATTTCCGAGCAACATTTGCTGTTGTACACCCAGCTTTACCGGATAAACATAATTTATTTTCCCGTAGATATATGGAATGGAGTTAGAATAATAGCTATTCACTTTTTGTTCCTTCACGTTTTTGAGTTCACTGAATTCAAATTGATACAACATCGCTTTTTTTACTGAACTGGCGCGCCCCACTTCGAAGAATGCTCCATATCCGCTGCTGATTAATTTCACTCCAAAAAGAAAACTTTTTTTATAAGTGATCACTCCTTCTTCTTCTTGTTTGATAATATTGTTAATGTGCTCTCTTTTCTGCTCCTGGCGATCCTTCCTTGAGTCCTGGGCGAACGCATTTAAAGAAATTGACACAATTATCAAAAAAGAAAATATCTTTTGCATGTGGAAGTAATTAAAATTTGTTCTGTAAATTTATACAAAAATAAGACAATGACTTCATCAATAATATATAAAGGAGATTTACGATGCGAAGCTGTACACCTGCAAAGTAAATCCACGATTGAAACGGACGCTCCAACAGACAATCGTGGGAAGGGCGAGCGTTTTTCTCCTACTGATTTTTTGTGTGTGTCGCTGGCAACTTGTATGCTTACTACTATGGGTATAAAAGCGAACGACCTTGACGTTAATATAACAGACTCAAAAGCTGACGTTATAAAGCACATGGCAAGTGATCCACGAAGAGTTTCAAAAATTGAAGTTTCTGTTTCTTTGCCGAAAAACATAAATGAAAAAGAAAGGTTAATTTTAGAAAGAAGCGGAAACAATTGTCCTGTAGCTAAAAGTGTCCATCCTGATATTGCATTGGTTTTAAAATATAATTGGGCGTTGTAGTCCGTGTTGACATTCGTTGTTTGTACATAAAAAAATCCCCACTATTTTACGGTAGGGATTTTAGAATTAGAATTTTGATTAGGCTTTTTTAATTTAATGCCTGATATTTTGTAATCTTAAGGTGCCTCCACCGTCTTATCGCGGGCAAGTTCAGCTTCATCATCCGTTGACCCCAAATCGCGATCAATAGAATAAAGGCTTTCGTCTGAAGCTTTTTCGCCACCGGCAATTTTAATTTTATCCAACATATTCATCACCAACGTTTCTTCCTCTGTTTGTTCTTTTACAAACCACTGTAAAAAATTCCAGGTAGCCCAATCGGCCTCATCAAAACTTTGTTTCACAATTTTGTAGATCGCTTCCGTATTACCTACTTCCTGTTCAAAGGTCTTTTTGAAGCAATCAAAAACACCCGTCGGGTTTGGCCCGGGATCTGGGATGGCTTGCACTCTGACAGTTGCACCTCTTTCAAGAATATATTCAAGAAATTTCATCATATGGTTTCGCTCTTCGTTCGCATGCCGAAATAGAAAATTTGAAATTCCCTGGTACCCGTTGGCATCTGCCCAACTTCCATAAGCCAGGTAAATCTGCGCAGCATGGGCTTCTTTGGTCATTTGGTTGTTAAGGGCCTCGCAAATTGTTGTACTTAATCTGTTTGTATTCATTGTTTTTTCTTTTTAAAGTCAATAGCATCGTTATTAACGCGATTGCGTTATCTGTCCACAAAAAAGATTCCAATTAACAAAGCTGAAACGCGCACGAGAAAAATATCCCTTCGTTGATAAAGATTGGAGAACGAATAAACATTTTATCTGCCGCACGTCTACCTGGAGAATATTTGTAAAAGCCAATAGAAGAAAAATAAAAAATAAAAAGATTAAGGCAGTGTGGGAAATTTAAAAAAAAGGAATCACAGGGGAGAAATTTTCCCATTAGTGATAAGTGATTAAATGAAGACGGGATAAATGGTATCTTTAAAAAATCCGTTTTCAAAAAAAGAGCGCGCTTTAAATTATAGGGAGCCGGCATGCTCGTTAAATGCCTTTACCAGAACTAAAGGTTTATTGCAATAAATACTAACATCGCGAGTATTTCACATGCGGTACATATTAATATTCCGCGAAATGCTATTTTTTCTTCGTTTGCGTCTGTCATTTTTACTAAAGTTTTGATTTTTATTCGGCACAAAAATAAAGCTAAAAATTTTAAAACAAAATGAAAAATAGAAATCGCCGGTATTTATTTGTTTACTGCCAATGGAATTAAAGTTCTGTTTTTTTATTTGGACGTACGAATAATCAAACATATTGTAAATTGACCCGCACACGAAAAGTAAAGTTTTCTATTTCTGAAAAACAGAAATTTCCGCTTCGGTCTGTATTTCTGTATATTCCCGGA
>JAHEZA010000094.1 GCA_023251335.1 Chitinophagaceae bacterium
CTTGTTTGAAACATAAATATTTTTGTTTATTGAAACAATAAAATTTCCGTTATCCAGGAGTCACGGGCTTTTCAATATTCTACTTCAATATTTATTTACACAAAAAGATTTCCCTAGACCTTGAACGGTCACTTTGAATATTTCAAGGAAAATACATGCCAAAAAATGTTGGCTTTAGGCATAAGCCCTGATTAGGACCTTGTGTTTTTCCCGCTATCGGTTTAGTAAGAACGCTGCTGCTGAGATAGTAATGATACTGGCGGTTCCGAGAAGTTTTATAAAGCATTCCGCTCAGATAAGAAAAAATCCCGCTGATACGTAATGACCGCCTGGCTCCATTGTTTACATATCCATTTTTGAAAAGGCTATAAATTTTGGTTCATTGGAAGTGTTATATAAAACGAACGCACAGCCTGCAACCAGGTTATAGTAAATATATAAATAGATTTCATTTTCTTTTTTAAAAATAAGTTGGAAAATAATGGTAGGGTTAACTTTGCAGCATTATCAAAAGGTCAAAAGTTTGTATTAGTCCCTGCCATTAATTACTTGCTCCCAGTCAACTAGAATGTCTCTTTGGACTAATCAAAGGTTTTTGACAGAGCAAGCTTTTTATAATTTGAAGAATTGTGTAGCAGTCAGGCTTAGCTGTTAAACACCCCCTTGGAATCATTGGGGGAAAGAATGACAAAGCAGATTCAAAGCGGATTGCTCAATATGCATTTGAAAAGTATTCATCCATACTCTATAACCAAAAAAACCTGGCGTTCAGAGATGTTGGATCCGGAGATGTACGGAAAACGAATGAGGTACGCGTGAATTCTTTTGCCCAAAATTGAAAGGCAGTAAACAAATATTTATTCCGTTTTTCTAATTTATTTTACCGCTTTCACATTGACCGCGTTGGCCCCCTTTGCGCCCATTTCTACTTCAAAGCTAACTTTATTGTTTTCTTTTATTGGTTCAGTCAATGCATTAATGTGAACAAAAACGCTTTCCTGCGTTATCAGGTCTTTGATAAAGCCATAACCTTTTTCGGTGTTGAAGAAAGTAACGATTCCTGTGCGAATAAGATCTTCGGGGTTTGTTTCATGCTTTGGCACTCCCAGCTCAATGTCTTCGACGTTGACAACGATTTTCTTTCTTGGATCAGGTGGCTTTGAAGAAAGATTCCCATTTTCATCCAGGTATGCGTACATACTTTCAAGATCAGAACTACTTTTATTCTCTTTCCGCTCCTGTTTTCTTTCCGCTTTTTCTTTTTTGATTTGTCGTTTTTTCTTTTCCCGTTCTTTTTTGTTC
This sequence comes from Chitinophagaceae bacterium, assembly GCA_023251335.1. Taxonomy (GTDB): domain Bacteria; phylum Bacteroidota; class Bacteroidia; order Chitinophagales; family Chitinophagaceae; genus Ginsengibacter. The sequence continues at coordinate 1,303 of JAHEZA010000094.1, forward strand.
CATGTTTCAGGCATAAATTATTTTCTGTTTTTATTTGAAAAATTCTTTTATTATTGGTTTAATAACCAGTAGCTATTAAACTAATTCAACGCTTAGTTTTCTCTCATGGACGTTGGAGGAGAGGGTTTAGATAAGTGCCAAAAGTAAATCACTAATAAGTCTAAAAGGAAATGTAGTATATAAACTGATGAAATTACAACCCCAGATTCCTCCAAAGATAAGAGAATATTATTTCTAATATTCTACAAACATTTTGAAGGGTATTTTTTGTTTAAATCGGAATAAGATTTATGCTTAAAAAGATGTGTCGATTCCGGAGATGACTTGCTAACCGGGCTTTTTAAAGTCGGGGTTTGAATACATGGATTTATTGAACAGATAATATTTGCCGTCTTTGTAATTCTTCCAGTACCTATGCCCCATTACATCATAATAAAGCCTGCCATCAACGCTTTTAGAGGCCGCGCTGTCATTTACTGTAATAACTTTTGGAAAGTTGGCTTTTGGCTTTTTAACAACAGTTTTCGGTACCTCCTTTTCTACTTCAGTTGAAGTAGATGTGCTTGACGATGGATGAGATTTTTTGCCGCAGCTATTGAAAAATAATGCACCTAAAACAAAGACAAAAAAGATAAATGTGGATATTTTCCGGTCGAACTGATTCATTTTAGGTTTTTCTTTTTTACCACTTCCCAAAAACTATGCCGCCTCAAAATTTACATGCTTGCCCATAAAAATTCTCAGGCCATAGTTGGTAGAGAAAGAATATAAATTTTTCTATTTCTTTTTGGCAACTTTTTTAGGAGCGGACTTTTTGGAAGCACTCTTTTTTACGACTTTTTTATCGAAAGCTTTCGGATCTTGTTGCAAAATCATTTTCTTTATATCCTCCAATTTCATGACAGACAATTCTTCGGGAGTATATTTTCCTCCTTCAGGCTTGCTGGTTATTTTCAGCATTTTTTTCCCTACCCTGATAAAAGGGCCCCAACGCCCATTCTCAATGCTAATCTTTTCTTCCGGCCACTGTTTGATATACCGGTTGGCTTCTTTTTCAATCTTTTTTCCGATCAATTCATTGCAATCTTTTTGTGAAAGGGCGTCAAAATTATAAGCGCGTGGAATATTTATAAAAAGATCATTCCATTTTATGAATGGCCCAAAACGTCCTTTGCCCTTTGTAATGGGCTTTTCATCGTAAAAACCTATTGGGGCGTCTTCTACCTGTTTTGCTTTTATAATTTCAATTGCTCTTGAAAGTTCTACATCTAATGGTTCTTCACCTTTTGGTATTGAAACAAATTGCTCGCCCCATTTTACGTAGGGGCCAAATCTGCCCACATTTACAGAAACTTCGTTGCCTTCATACTCTCCTAATGTAAGCGGAAGTTTAAAAAGGTCCATTGCTTCATCTAGCGTGATCGTTTCAATACTTTGAGTGGCTTTTAGCTTGGCAAAACGTGGCTTTTCTTCATCTTCTGCCTGTCCTATCTGAACCATCGGCCCATAACGTCCCATACGTGCGAATACTGGTTTTCCGGTTGCCTGGTCTGTTCCTAATTCACGCTCGCCTTTGGCGCGTTCTGCATTTTCCAGCGTATGTTCTACTGATTCATGAAATGGTTTATAAAATTCGCCTACCATTTTATTCCATTCTAATTTGCCTTCAGCAATTTTGTCGAACTCTTCTTCAATATTGGCTGTAAAGGAATAGTCCATTACGTTTTCAAAATGAAGGTCGAGGAAATCAGTAACTACCAGGCCAAGGTCGGTAGGAAAAAGTTTGCTTTTTTCCGCACCTGTAATTTCGGATGTTTTTATGTTTGTAATGCTATTGTCTTTTGAAAGCCGTACAATCCTGATGTCGCGCTTTATCCCTTCTTTATCTCTTTTTTCTACATAGCTTCTTTTGATAATAGTGCTGATCGTAGGTGCATAGGTACTTGGACGCCCTATTCCAAGTTCTTCCAGTTTTTTTACCAGAGAAGCTTCGGTATATCTTGGTGCGTGGCGGGTAAATTTTTCGGTTGCAGTCATCTCTTCGAAATCCAACTGCTGATTTACCGTTAAGGGAGGAAGGCGACTTTCAATACCAATATTTGAATTTTCATTTTCATCCTCATCATCATTCCCTTCATGATATACTTTCAAAAATCCATCAAATTTCAATACTTCACCTGTAGCGGTTAGTTCATCTTCAACCGTACTTATTTTTATTTTTGCGGTCGTCTTTTCAAGCACAGCATCGCTCATCTGGCTTGCAATGGTACGCTTCCATATTAGTTCATAAAGTCTTCCGGTTTCTGCATCATGTATCCTGCTTTCGCTCATGTCAGTTGGCCGTATGGCTTCATGGGCTTCCTGGGCACTTTCATTTTTATTTCTATAATTCTGAAGTTGAAGATATTTATCCCCGTAGATTTTCAGTATCTCATTTTTTATTTGATCTTTTGCCGTAGCGCTTAAGTTCACGCTATCCGTACGCATATAAGTAATCTTACCACTTTCATAAAGCTTTTGAGCAAGCAGCATAGTTTTGCTAACGCCATAACCCAATTTACGGCTGGCCTCCTGCTGCAACGTAGAAGTAGTGAACGGGGCGGCGGAAGAGCGTTTGCCAGGTTTTACAATAACATCTTTAACAGAGTATGCTGCGCCTTTACAACCGGATAAAAATTTTTCAGCTTCTTCAATAGTTCTGGTTCCACTATCTTCCGCCCTGAAGGAAATGCGCTTTCCTGAAACGTCTGTGGCTGCTAACGTGGCTTCAACTTTGAAACTGCTCTTTACTGCAAATTGGTTAATTTCTCTTTCTCTTTCAGCAATTAATTTTACTGCTACACTCTGAACTCTACCGGCGCTGAGACCTCCTTTCATTCCAATTTTTCTCCATAATACTGGTGATAGCTCAAATCCCACAAGCCTGTCAAGCACCCGTCTTGCCTGTTGCGAATCCACGAGGTTCATATCTATGAATCTTGGATTTTGTACGGCAGCATTGATAGCTGGTTTGGTTATTTCATGAAACACGATACGAGGCGTAGTATTCACATCTAATCCCAGCACTTCGGCGAGATGCCAGCTTATGCTTTCTCCTTCACGATCCTCATCCGATGCCAACCACACCTTATCGGCTTTTTTGGCGTATTGTTTGAGTTCCTTTACTACTTTCGCTTTTTCATCGGGCACTTTATATCTGGGTGCAAAATTGTTATTGATATCAATGCCCATATCATCTTTCTCAAGATCACGGATATGGCCGTAACAACTCTTTACCTCAAAATCGCTACCCAGGATTTTTTCTATTGTTTTAGCCTTTGCAGGAGACTCCACTATCAATAAATTTTTTGCCATAACGGTTCGTATTTTCCAATTTCTGATCGTAATTTTTTCTGATCTTATTCAGACCAATGTATCAGATTATGTCGTTGCAATATTAGTTTAAAAATTAAAAATGAAATTTTAAATACAAAATTATGTTTTATAAAAGCGATTTTTTACCTTCGTCCCACTCCTTTAATTAACTGTCAGGAATTTTCTCGCATCCAATTTTTATGAAAGAAGACCCCAAATTATTTTTTTAAGAATTTAAGAATTCAATCAATAAGCCCCAATATAGTGTTGTGTATTAATGCTATGCGGTATTTTTTTGTTTAATATAATAAAAATGAAAGTCGTAATGCTCGGCTCCGGGAATGCCGGTACTATTCTTTGTCAATTGATTGAAAAAGGTGGTCATAAGGTTGTGCAAGTGGTAAGCCGCAATGAAGATCATGCCGCGAAACTTGCTTCCTCTTTTAATGCCTCAACGGCTTCATTGAAATCGCCACGTTTTGCCGATGCGGATATTTATATAATAGCATTACATGATGCGGCGCTCGATCACATAGAAAAAATACCGGCGCTGAAGGGTAAATTTGTGGTTCATACTGCAGGATCAATTTCTATCAATGCATTGAAAAGCTGTTCCGATTGTTATGGTGTGTTATATCCTCTTCAGTCTCTTTCAAAGTTTACGGATTCCATTCCTGAAGTACCATTCCTGGTAGATGGGAACACCCAGGAAGTGTTGCACAGAGTTATAGGTTTTGCAAAATCCTTGTCCCCTAATGTAACCGAAGCCGACGATGCCGAAAGATTAAACTATCATGTTTGCGCTGTGTTTGTAAACAATTTCACCAACCATCTTTTTGCGATTGCTGAAAAATTTTGTGAAAAGGAAAGGATTGAATTTAAAAACTTACTGCCATTAATAAATGAAACCATTCAAAGAACAGCTAAAATTTCTCCTTTTCTTACACAAACCGGTCCCGCAATACGAAACGATACATTTACACTCAACCGCCATTTACAGGCACTTTCAAAGAATCCGGAGTTGAAATATCTTTACCTTAAACTTACCGAAAGCATTATGAAATTTCATGAAATAAAGTAAGAATTCAGTGAAGAGTTTGCATTTCTTTTCCTGGGAAGAAATCTATCGTATTATATAGACAATACCTTTTTGTATAGGTGAATTATTTCTTAGGTCAATAAAAAAGACGTAAGCGCCTGAAGGCATTTCTTCTCCTTTAAACCGGCCATCCCACCAAACGCTTTTTCCATTATTGTCAAATACTTTTTGTCCAAGCCTGTTAAATACCTTTAGGTCAGCCCCGGGGTATGCATCAAGGGTTTCTATAATCCATGTATCATTAATGCCATCTCCGTTTGGCGTAAATGCATCCGGCACAAACAATTGTTGGTAAACTTTTACAAGCACATCATCGATGGCAGCCTTACATCCCTTGTTTGAATAAACATTTAATGTATATACCTGGTTGGAAGTTGGACTTATCTCAGGATTAAGAGTTGTTGCACCTGTTATATTTACATTTGGCGTCCATAAATAATTAACATCCGTTCCGCCGGCAGTTCCATTTATTGTTGCAGATTGGCCATTGATAATTACCCTGTCCGGACCAGCATCTGCGGAGGGATTTTCATTTACGATTACAAATATTGAATCAAATGACGGGCATTCATTATTCGTCACTTTCAAAATGTATAATGTAGAGGTCAGGGGCGATGCGATTGGATTGGGGACAGCGGCATTGGAAAGACCTGTGACTGGAGTCCATTGGTAAGTAGTGATGTTATTGCTTCCCGTACTCTGAAGTTGTACAGAATTCCCCTGGCATATTTCCTGGTCGTTGCCGGTGTTTACTGTTGGTCGCTCGCTCAGTGAAGCAACTGTTGAATCAAGGCTGATACAGCCTTTGGATGAAGTAGCTTTCACATGATAGGTACCATTATTTCCAATGACTGCGTCCGGAATAAAAGGGTTTTGTTCACTGCTGATAAAATTCAACGGTCCATCCCATAAAAATATTGAACCATCATTCGCTGTTAAAAACAGGGTGTCTTCTGTACAATGTCCGCGTGAAGCCGCGTCAACCACGGGGAATTCATTCACGCCTACCGCAACAATATTTGACAAAATAGAACAACCCGAAACATGGCTGTTTTCTCTCTCCGATACTGCCAACTTATATAAATATCTTCCGGCATCATCCGTAGCTGGCCTGATGTAGGTTATTTGCGTGGCGCCCGCAATATCAGTATACGAAATACCATTATCTGTACTCAACTGCCATTGGTAAACAGGATCTGAATACCCTGACGACACATCTGCATGTAATGTGAATACGGAATTATCTCCTGTGCAAACATCCACGGAATCTTTTGATCCGTCAATGGCTGCCAGCACCAATGGTCCGCAGGGACGAAAAGTAATATCGTCCAGCATCAGGTCGTTTCCGCATCCGCCCGGTGCATTATTTGTCATTCTTAAAATAACAGAACCGGTTCCGACGAAAGTAGTAAAAAAGAACCCATATTGTTTCCATTCACCTGTAGATGAAATATCGCCGGAAGAATAAGATTGTAAGACGGTTCCTGTTGTCGTTTCAATTTTAAATGTGATGTTCGGTTTAATCCCATTCCCATAGCATGCCGACTGTAGCATTACGTTAAATATCCACGAGGCAAATTCATAAGTTGTGTTTGGGCAAAGCCCATCAACTTGTTTTACAAAAAAATCTCCCGGCGCAATCGATGCGTTTACTATCATCATGTTTCCATTTACGTCTCCGGGTGTATGATCTTCAGCTAATGAATACCAACTGTCATTAAAACACTCATGGGTAGAACCGGCGATGGTGTAATATCCATCATCAGGGCAGTCGTGGGGGAAATAAGTGTAGTTGGTAGTGCTTCCACCCGGCGTCCCCGGATTGGAACTTGTGCCAAAAGTGATGTTCACCACTGGGTCGCCCAGGCTTCCCTGGCAAAGTTGTGCAAAGGCCTGATCAGGGAAAACAAAAAATAACCACAAAAAAAATAGGAAAAATTTAAAATATTTTCTCATCAGAGAGTGCAATAAAATTTTGGAGCCTTTTTTATAATAGCAAATATATGATTTAGAATTAGCCTTTGCCCAGGCATTGATTCTTAAATAGAAATGTTGAATAAAAGTTCGTTTACTGTCTCCGTGTCTTTA
>JAHEZA010000557.1 GCA_023251335.1 Chitinophagaceae bacterium
AGCCATTCAGGAATTTTGGCGATCTCAATACACCATTCGCGCATCAGCCTGGAATTCACGGCACGCCTTGGTCTGCGCCCGCTGAAGATAGCGATTACCCAAACTTTATCTGCGTCCGGCGCGATTGTAAAATAGTCAACAAGACTTTGAATTTTTTCATTCGTTTTTGTCGAAGAGCTTAATTCAGAAACGAGGCCGGCAAACAATTCCAACCCTGAACTATTCATTAATTCAGAAGAATTTCGCGTCGATTTTATTTCAGTTTCTTCACTCATGCGTTTTCTTTTTCTTCCGGTTTTGTTTCAAGTGGTGAATCCGTTTCTTCATCTTCATCGCCAAATTGCGTTTTTACTTCGGCCGCTTCAGCAATATTTTCTTCATTTAAATAGCGACTGAAAGCCGATTGAAACCCATGGGTTACAAACACTTTTTCTGCGCCAGTTTCTCTTATTGTTTTTAATAATCCATTCCAGTCTGCATGGTCGCTCAATGCAAATCCTTCATCTACATTTCTTCTTCGCGCATTACCGCGAACCTGCATCCAGCCGCTGCAAACGCCGATGGAATAAGGATGAAATTTTTTCATCCACGAAGTTCCTTCTGCGCCCGGCGGCGCAATGATCACCGTTTCTTTCAATAATTCTTTGGGAGTTTCCGGCGTAATCCTTACAACGGGCTTCAAGTCAAATCCGGCATCAATCAATGTTTGCTGCATATTGAAAATGGCGCCGTGCGCAAAGATAGTTTGTGTAGTTTCTTTAATAGCCTGTAACACACGCTGGGCTTTGCCTAAGCTGTAGGTTATTAATATACTCGCCTTCCCGTTTTCTTTATTTTTATTAATCCAGGTGATGATGTCGTCATAAATTTCCTGCTGCGGTTTCCATTTATAAATCGGCAAACCAAAGGTGGATTCTGTGATAAATGCATTGCATTTTACCGGTTCGAATTTTCCACTTATTCCATCATCTTCCGTTTTATAATCGCCGCTTACTACCCATACTTCGCCTTTATATTCCAGTCTGATTTGCGATGAACCAATGATATGTCCTGCAGGATGAAAAGAAATTTTTACACCATTCATATTTATTGTTTCGTTCCAATCTGTTGTTTGATAATTGTTATCTCCCAGGCGCAGTTGAAGAATCGGTTTCGTAAAACGATGACACAAATAATATTGATTTCCAAAACGCGCATGATCGCTGTGGCCATGAGTTATTACCGCATGGGCAACGGGTTTCCACGGATCAATATAAAAATTACCTGCTTCACAAAAAAGACCATTGTCAGTAAAAGAAATAAGTTGGGGCATGGATTGACAAGTTACAAATAACCTGCCTGATTTTTTACGATAAACCATTTACCAAAAAGACATGAGTTTTCTATGATAGAATAAGAATATTGATTATTTGTTTGTTTACTAAGAAGCCCTTGACAACTTATTTTTTAGAATCGTTCTTAAAAAATTACTTAACATTGCTCATGCACATCGTTATTGCTCCTAACGCTTTTAAAGGTAGCCTTACATCAGGCGAAGCAGCGCAATGTATCGCCGAAGGTTTAAAAAAAAGTGAACTTTCCTGTACATTAAAACAAATACCCATTGCGGATGGCGGCGATGGAACGGCACATTTGATTTCAAAAAAATTATCTGCAAAAACGTTTCACGTAGTTATTCATGACCCTTTAGGAAAAAAAATCACAGCATCTTACGGTTGGGAGGAAAAGACAAAAACTGCTATCGTTGAAATGGCAGATGCATCCGGTATCAGATTATTAAAAACGGAACAATTAAATCCTTTAAAATCAAATACCTGCGGAACAGGTGAACTTATAAAATCAGCACTGGATAAAGGTGCGAAAAAAATAATTATTGGCCTGGGAGGCAGCGCCACTGTTGACGGAGCTACCGGCTTATTGAGTGAATTGGGAGTGAGGTTTTTAAATAAGTCAGGAAGAAAGCTAACGGAATTGCCGAAAGGATTATTGGCATTGAACAGAATAGATGTGAGCGATATGGACAGCAGATTGAAAGATTGTGAAATTATTTTGTTGTGTGATGTTACCAACAAATTATTAGGCAAAAATGGCGCCGCCGCCGTTTTTGGTCCACAGAAAGGCGCAGATAAAAAAGCAGTTGCGTTATTGGAAAAATGCCTGTATCAATTCAATAAAATTGTTAAAAAAGATTTGAAAATCGATATGGATTCTTTTAAGCATGGAGGCACTGCTGGCGGAGTAGCAGCGGCCATGGCTGCATTCACGAATGCAAAATTGGTCAGCGGCATTTCTTATTATTTGGATATAATGTCGTTTGATAATGAATTGAAAAATGCAGACCTTGTGATTACCGCCGAGGGCGCGTTGGATGCGCAAACTTTAGAAGGTAAAGGGCCTTATGGCATAGCGGAGAAAGCGATTCAACATAAAATTCCGGTAATCGTTTTGGCGGGCCAGGTACCTCAGAGACCCGGGAAAGAATTGCATGAATATTTTAATGCCATTTTTCCTATCGGGAATAAGCCTTCTTCAATACAAGAAGCGATTGAAAATACCGCGGAAGACCTTGAA
>JAHEZA010000671.1 GCA_023251335.1 Chitinophagaceae bacterium
ACAACCCGTATCAGGTCAATCAGTTGCGAGCAAATTATCGTTGCTAATAAAGACCTTACTGATTCCCGGGTTCACAATTTTAAGCGCATGTTGAGACGGCGGGTGGTTTTCAAAATCGGGGTTACTTACCAAACTACACCGGAGCAATTGAGAAAGATTCCCGAAATTATTAGAAATATTATCAGTTCAAAAGAGAACACAACCTTTGACAGAAGCCACTTCTCTGGTTTGGGAGATTTTAAATTAGACTTTGAAAGTGTGTATTATATCGAAGGGCCGGACTATAATCAATACATGGATATTCAGCAAGCCATTTATCTGGAAATATTCGAAGCCTTCGCGAAAGAAAAAATTGAGTTTGCGTATCCTACCCAAACCTTGTTTGCGGCCAATACGTTTGTAGAGCAGCAATATAAAAAAACGGATGATTCGGAAAATGAAACTTTCGAAAAAGCGGATGATAGTTTTGCCGATAAATCCTAATACCTGATAAAGGATATAATAAGATTTATTAAGCTTTCAGTAAACCAATAAATAACAGGGAATCTTAATTAAATTAGAAATAACAGGCAGGGATAAACGAAAAGATTACATGCCGCCAGCCGCGGAAAAATTCTCACTGTCTACAGCTAAAGATAGCTGCCTTATTCTAAATCTTGTTTAATAATTCTTTCTATTTGTTCATATTCCAGCAAAAAACCATCATGGCCATATAAAGAATCAATGGATATAAATCTTGCGCCAGCAACATGCTCCGCGATGAATTCCTGCTCACTCACCGGGAAAAGAATATCTGTAGTAACACCAATTACAGTTGTTTTTGCAGCGATCATTTGCAAAGCATTTTCGATGCCGCCACGCCCTCGTCCTACATTCTGCGCATCCATTCCTTTGCTTAGGAAATAATAGCTGAAAGCATTGAAACGCCTGCCCAGCTTTTCTCCCTGGTATCTTTGATAAGATTCACTTTTATAATTTTCGATCTTTTCAATATGATGTTCGCTCTGGCTGGCATGATAGGTTTCATAATGCCTGTAAGAGATCAGCGCCATGCTTCTTGCCGCTTTCATTCCTTCCATCCCGGCATTAGGATTATTTTCTTTCCACGTACCATCGGCTTCTATACACATACGTTGCGATGCATTGAAAGCAATGCCCCATGCGGAATGCCGTGCATTGGTAGCTATCGGAAAAATATGTTCAAATAGTTCCGGTTCTTCAATGGCCCATTCCAGCAACTGCTGGCCACCCATCGATCCACCGATGCCGATTTTTATTTTTTCAATTCCTAAAGCCTCTCTTAACGGTTGATACGAGCGAACCATATCGCGCGGAGTAAAAAAAGGAAAATCATGAAAATAAGTTTGTCCACTGTTTGGATTAATATCAAGCGGTCCGATGCTTCCATAACAGCTTCCCGGCATATTTACACAAATGATAAAATATTTTTCAGGATCAAATAATTTCCCTTCACCTACCAGCCCGGGCCACCATTCTTCAGGCTTACTATTTGCTGTGAGCGCGTGAAATATCCATACCACATTGTCTTTGGCGCTATTCATCTTCCCGTAGGTGGTATAGGCTAAATGATATTTCGAAAGCACATGACCGGATTCAAGCGTGAGTGGCTTGTCAGCGTTAAAAGTTTTATGCGTCAAATTCTGTTCGTTGAAAAATTTTTGCAAAAATAAATCATAACCATTTCGCCTGCAAGCTTATTCTAAGCCGCGAAATGGTTATGATTCAAAAAAAAGGAGCCATTCGGTTATTTTGAAAATACTGTTCCGAAAGCCTGCTCGATATCTCCTATGATGTCATCAATATGTTCAATGCCCACCGATATACGCAATAGGGTAGGTGTTACGCCGGCCGCAATTTGCTCGGCATCAGATAACTGTTGATGCGTAGTGGCTGCGGGTTGAATAATTAATGTTTTTGTATCGCCCACATTGGCAAGATGGCTGATCATTTTTAAGCTATCAACAAATTTTGTAGCATTTTCTTTTCCGCCTTTTATTTCAAAAGAAAGAACAGCGCCTGCGCCTTTTGGAAGATATTTGTTTGCGTTGGCGTGATGTGGACTGCTTTCCAGGCCCGGATAGTTTACTTTATCAACATTCGGATTTTTCTCAAGCCATTGTGCCAAAGCCAATGTATTCTGTACATGGCGCTCTACACGTAATGATAAGGTCTCCAAACCCTGGATAAACAGAAATGAATTGAAAGGAGAAACGGCAGGGCCAAAATCTCTCAATCCTTCAACACGTGCACGGATAATAAACTGGATGTTTCCAAATGGCCCTTTGCTACCAAAGACATCGTTGAATACCAGCCCGTGATAGCCCTCTGAAGGCTGAGAAAATTGCGGGAATTTTCCGTTCCCCCAATTATAATTTCCGCCATCCACAATTACACCGCCTATACTGTTGCCATGGCCACCAATCCATTTGGTAGCGGCTTGTACCACTACATTTGCACCATGTTCCAATGGCCGGAAAAGATATCCCGCGCAGGCGAAAGTATTATCTACAATTAAAGGTAAATCGTGTTTTTTTGCCAAA
>JAHEZA010000558.1 GCA_023251335.1 Chitinophagaceae bacterium
CAACGCAAAGCGTCAATTAAGCAATTAATTGCTTCTTCCTGATCTCCTTCATCTGAAAGGATTTGCCCCATAATTCGATGGTATTCCGAATTAGTTGGGTTTGTCTGAATAAGTTTTTTAAGTATTGGTTTGGCTTCAGCGTATTTGCCCCTTTCACATAGCACAACCGTTTTTTTGTATTCGGCCTCTTGTGAAATTATTGTGGGAGTGTCAATCTCTATTTTTACCCATCCGTCTTCAATTGTTACTTTAGGTTTAAATGGACCATAGGTATAGTACTCTCCTAACGTATTGATAATTAAGCGATTACCCCCCCCCCACTAATTTAGGAAAGATAGTAAATAAAAAATCGTCTATTCTATGAATGATTTGCATTAAAATTAATTCTTGATTTTAGATAAAGCCTTTTTATTCCAGATCATGAAGCGTCAAATGTAATTAATATTTACAATTCTTTCAGTTGTCGAGTCTCTATATCCTGTGAGGTAATTGTGACGTAATATTGAATCGCAGCACTTCTGAAGACCAGTAACAAACAAATTCATTTTATTTTCAATCACGTGTATTACAGTTTTTATCTGTCCCTTCGGCCGTAGCATGCTCCTTCTTTCAATATGAAAATACTTTCCGTTCTTTGCATGCTGATGCAAAAATATAAGTAAGCTAATTCGCAACAGACAATCAATCTTCAACTTTCAACAATCAACAATCAACCTTCAACCTTCAATAACTAACCCCAAATGTCATATACCGTCGCAATTACAGGAAGGCCCAATGTGGGCAAGAGCACTTTTTTTAACCGGATGCTGGAACAGCGAAAGTCAATAGTGGATGATGTTAGCGGCGTTACCCGCGACAGGCAATATGGAGTAGCAGATTGGATTGGAAAAACTTTTAATGTAATAGACACCGGCGGTTTTGTAGCAGATAGTGATGATATTTTTGAAAGAGAAATCCGTAAGCAGGTACATATTGCCATTGGAGAAGCGAACGCGATTATTTTTATGGTGGATGTAACGACAGGTATTACCAACCTCGACCAGGAAATGGCCGAGATGCTGCGACGCTCGCCAAAGCCGGTTTATCTCGTTGTGAATAAAGTTGATAATCATAACCGCCAACTTGAAGCCGCGGAGTTTTATAGCCTGGGGTTTGAAAAAATATTTTTTCTTTCATCCATAAGCGGAACAGGGACGGGAGAATTGCTGGATGAAATTTGTTCAAAAATACCCGATGAGGTAATTGAAGACCATGGAAATCTTCCCAAGTTTGCTATCATCGGCCAGCCGAATGTAGGCAAGTCATCTTTATTAAATGCATTGACAGGGCAGGAGCGTACCATTGTAAGTACAATCGCAGGTACCACGCGGGATGCGGTGCATACCACTTATAATTTATTCAATAAAGAATTTGTGTTGATCGATACAGCCGGTATTCGCCGGAAAAAGAAAGTAAGCGAAGACCTTGAATTTTATTCTGTGATCCGGGCTATAAGTGCCGTGGACGAAGCGGATGTCTGCATATTATTATTAGATGCTGAAAAAGGAATCACCGCGCAGGATCTGAATATTTTTTCACTGGCAGAAAATAAAGGAAAAGGAATTGTAGTGCTGGTAAACAAATGGGACTTAATAAAAAAAGAAACCAATACCGCGCGTGATTATGAAAAATTATTAAAGCAAAAATTAGCGCCTTTTAATGATGTGCCTATTATATTTATTTCAGCTACCGAAAAGCAACGGATTTTCCAGGCGATGGAAGCGGCGCTGAAAGTGTATGAAAACCGGCTTCAAAAAATACCCACTTCAAAACTGAACGACGTAATGCAGAAGGCGCTGGAATCGTATCACGCGCCGGTAGTAAGAGGCCACGCTGTGAAAATAAAATTTGTTACACAATTGCCAACGGCAGTTCCTTCGTTTGCTTTTTTCTGTAATTTTCCCGAGGATATCAAAAAGCCGTATCGGAATTATTTGGAGAATCAAATGCGGGCAAATTTTCCTTTGACGGGTGTTCCGATCCGGATTTTTTTTAGAAAGAAATAAAGATTATCTGGATTTAATAAATTTTAATGAGGCCTTCCTCTGTTTCAGTGGAAAGTTTTCTTTTTAAGAAATGTCTTTTCCACCAGTACGCGATATAACAGAGTGATATTATTCGGAAGATTTGATTTTAAAGTAGCTTTGCGCGCGGTTAAAAAATCTAAAAAATTAAATAATGAAAAAATTTATTGCCATAGCAGTTCTTGCTGTCTTTATGGTTTCATGTGGCAGCAGTTCTTCCAGCGAATCAACTGATGTAAACACCGACACGACAAACACATCCGTTAATGCAACAAAGCCTGTTTCTGATAGCGCCAGTGCGAAAAGCGAGGCAGCAAGTGCAAAAGATTCTGCTAACAAAATGATAAATCAGGCGGCTGATAAAATGAAAGACGCGTCTGATAAACTAAAGGACTCATCCCGGTAATTCTACGGACTTTTTTTGTATTAAATTTGCTTTAAATGTTGCTTTACTGTATGGAAGCTAACCTGCTTCCTTTTTCCGGAAATTTTTGATA